>NZ_JBMGUV010000036.1:0-50928 GCF_049058285.1 Lysinibacillus sp. UGB7 | reverse complement strand
TAAAATACGTATTATGAAATTGATTCAATAAGGTTGACTAATCGTAAGAAAGAGGCTGAGACATAAATAGTTACAGTTCACGTAAAAAATCGAGATTGCATGATGCAATCTTGATTTTTGCGTTTGATTTTGACAATATGTAGTGGAGGATTATCCTCGTACCGCATATTTTCTTAAATTTACGGCCATTAATGTAAGGCCGATTTCGTTCTCAGCTTTCGATTTTCCACGGACAGAAAATCGTGTGAAACCTAAAATAGCTTTCAAGAACCCGAAAACTGGCTCCACGTCAACTTTACGTTGACGGTAAATCATTGCTCTGTGTTAATTTTTGTAGAGGTACTTAAATTTTTTCAGAAGATGTCCTTTTTTTATGCCTAGAATTATGAATAGATTTAATTGAAATAGAAGTGTTTCAATAGTTGTTCGGAGCGAAGGCGGCGGCTCCTGCGGGAACAGCACAAGCGGAAGCACCCGGACTGAGCGAAGCGAGGGAGAAGGCTGGAGCCTGTGCCCGCGGAAAGCGTCCGCCGTAGCGGAGAAAAATGACTACGAAGTAGACTAAAAAAACAAAGCCTCGAAGATTTTACTAATCTTAAAATTTTCGAGGTTTTTCATTTTTGAGGTGAGTTGTTTTGTCCCAGCCCTTTTCAATAGTTATTGATTCAGCGCTCTATACAAAAAGGCCACGAATTGCGCACGTGTCACAAACTCTTCTGGTCTGAAGTTGCCTTTATCCCCTAAGGCAATGCCGTTATCTGCAAGTGCAGCAATGTAATCATAACTCCAATGCATAACTGGAACATCTTGGAAGGTACTCGTTCCACTTGGTGTGATACCAAATGCGAGTACAAGTATTTTCGCCAGTTGTGCACGTGTCATATTTGCATTTGGATAAAAAGCTCCATTTGACCCATCCACAATACCTGCTTGCTGAAGTAAGGTAATCGCCTCATCATACGGATGACTTGTCGGTACATCACTAAACGCTACAGCATCCCGTTTTGCTGTTAATTGGAACCCACGTGCAACCATCACCGCAACATGCTGGCGTTGAATCGGTTCATTCGGTCGGAAAGAGCCATCAGGATAGCCTGTGATAATCCCACGAGCCGCAATATCTTCAATCATGTCTTGTGCCCAATGTCCATTAATATCTGAAAAAGAGATTGGCTGAGACTTGTCGACAATAAATACCGCAAACTTAGTAAATTCATCTGTCGAAACTGTGATAAAGTCACCCTTAGTCGTACCTTTCATCTCTAGCCATTCTTTTTTCAAAGGATCATAAGAGAAAATGGAAGCGTATTGATCCTTGCCAACCTTTGAAGAGTCGAACTTCATTGTTAACGTAAGAGGTTTCTTTATATTCCCTGCGCTATTTTTGTGTAATTCAAATATTGGGCTAATAAGACGTTGTCCGTTACTTAAAAGGTTCGTGATATCGCGTAATTTCTCTACTGTTATTGTTAGTTC
This sequence comes from Lysinibacillus sp. UGB7, assembly GCF_049058285.1. Classification (NCBI taxonomy): domain Bacteria; kingdom Bacillati; phylum Bacillota; class Bacilli; order Caryophanales; family Bacillaceae; genus Lysinibacillus; species Lysinibacillus sp. UGB7. The sequence continues at coordinate 49,452 of NZ_JBMGUV010000036.1, read as the reverse complement.
TTGCTGTGCTACGCCAACTGGAATAGAAACATTGATTTCTTCACCAACACTAGTTTCACCAGAGCTTCCTACTGGAACAGTTATTATGCCATTTGTTGTAACGATCTGTGTAGGAGGTGATTCATTTCCTACATTGCTGTTGGAATTTCCACTATTTGAATTATTCGTGTTCGAGTTATTACTGCCTGAACCGCCATTATTAGAACTACCACTATCTGAGCCACCACTTGGCCTGTAATCAATTGTTGCCATGCTTGTTATGCTACTATTACCAGCAGCATCTCGGAATTGAACGTAAAGCTTCTTCTGTCCCTCTTCTTCAGTAAAGCTCCATTTTTTTGAGAGTGATACTTTTTCCCAAGCTGACCACTTTAGTTCATCTGTGGAAAAACGCATCTCGGCGACTCCACTTCCCGAACCATCCGATGAAGTTAGACTAAGTGTAACCGAATTACTATTTGTCGTAGCAGAACCTCCATTAATAACAATTGTTCCTGTGGGCGCTGTTCTATCAATCTTAAAATTTATCGTTGTGACACGGCCTGCTGGATTTGTGACAACCAACGTGTACGTTCCTTCCTTGTCTACCTTTGTTTCACTCGTGAAGGCTACTCCATTCAATGTCGCCGTTCCCTTATTAAATACGATTGTTACCTTGTCTTTATAAACACCTCCATTTGTTACTCCTGTGACAGTTGGTGCTGTGCTGTCAATAGTGAAGCTTATTGTTGTGACATTGCCTGCTGTATCCGCTACGACCAGTGTATAGCTTCCATCCTGATTAATTTCGTGACCACTGGCAAAAATTACTCCATTCAACGTTGCAGTTCCTTCATTGAATCCGACTGTTACTTTATCTTTGTAATTACCTCCATTTGTTACTCCTGTGACAGTTGGTGCTGTCTTGTCAATCGTGAAGTGTATCGTTGTAACATGGCCTGATGCATCTGGTAAGACGAACGTGTACATTCCTTCCTGGTCCACTTCCGTTCCACTCGTGAAGGCTACTCCATTTAACGTCGCGGTTCCCTTATTAAATCCAATTGTTACCTTGTCTTTGTAAGCACCACCATTGGTTATGCCCGTTACAGTAGGTGCTGTCCTGTCAATCATGAAATTTACCGTCGTAACATTGCCTGCCGCATCCGTTACGATTAGTGTATAGCTTCCATCCTGACCAATTTCCGTACCGCTGGCAAAAGCCGCTCCATTCAACGTTGCCGTTCCCTCATTGAATGTGATTGTCACCTTGTCTTTGTAAATACCACCATTTGTTACACCTGTTACGAGCGGTGCTTCCGTATCAATCATGAAATTTACCGTCGTGACATTACCGGCTGAATCTGTTACTACAAGTGTATACATACCATCCATTGTAACCAGCATACCGCTAATAAGAGCTGTACCGTTCAATGTCGCCGTTCCTTCGTTGAATGTAACGGTAACATTCGATTTATATATCCCACCGTTCGTTACTCCCGTCACAATAGGCGCAGTCGTATCAATCTTGAAGGTCACCGTCGTACTATTGCCTGCTGTATCCGTTACGATTAGCGTATACGTTCCATCCTGGGTGATATCAGTACCACTTGTGTAGGGGTTGCCATTGAGTAGCCCACTACCCTCATTAAATACCGCATTCACCTTGTTGTTATATACTTTGCCATGCTCTACATTCGAAATAATCGGGGCTATCGTATCAACTGTAATCATACTGCTAATTGTACCAGTACTCGTATTACCAACTTTATCTTTAAATTGCACATAAATGGTTTTCGCTCCCCCGCCAGCCGGAAGGGCCCACGACTTCCCGTTCAAGTCAGTGATGTTAAACCAGCTAGTCTGCCAACTGCCAATGATATTTGAGAGACGTGCTTGCTCAACTCCTGAACCGCTTCCATCCGTATAGGTTCCTTTCAATGTAACCGTGTCCGATTTCGTCCATGTAGCACCATCATTAATGATTAGTGTACCCGTTGGTGCTGTCTGATCCAATAGAATGGACTGAGAAGAATTGGCTGAGATCCCGTTGTTGGAATCCCTCAATTGCATATAGATGGTCTTCGCCCCATCTCCGCCAGTTAGACTGAATGTTGCAGTATTGCTGAAGGGCAGCCAAGATGCTGCTGATAAATTAGCAGCGCTATTTGCAAACCTCATATGCGTAACACTATCACCTATATCAGGATCTGATCCAGTTATAGATAGATTGACAGTACTAGTACTTGTCATTGCGCCTTCCAGAATCGTGAAGGAACCCACTGGAGGGTTATTAGCAAGTGTCCCTGTCTCATAAGTAACAATCAGCTTCGGTCGAAAAGCAGCATTCGAATTTTCCAAAGAATAAAGTAGAAATCTGCCGCTATCTGCATCAGCTTCATTGCCGTTGAGTATAAAAGTTATTTTACGATCAGAACTATCTGTGAAAGCGTCAATAGCGCTCTTGACATTGAGCATAATCGTTTGATTCTCAAGATAAGTACCCATCGGCACCTCAGCAGTACTTTTAGCGGTGAACTTATCTGCATAGGGGCTATTCGTATCTATTGAGGGGAAATTTACATAATTCAAATCATCCGCAGCAGAGCCCCTTGCCTCCATATACAAGGTTTGACCAGGGTTTCTGATGACAGTTGCAACCGTCAAGCCCAGCTCTGCTGACACAATATTCCCTTCTGGCACACCTAGATCAAATGTTGTGGCCATTCGATTCCGAACATTGACGAAACCGTCATTATTGCTCATACCTACATATAGCAAACCATCATCAACATTATCATAAACACCGTCATAATCCTGATGACCCCTTAAATCCATCGTATCTGCAGTTGCTGTATAGGATTTTGTTACTGTAGCTCCTGCAGCATGTGGTGCAAAATCAGGTACTATAACGGATAATAAAAAAGTAAGAACCACCAATCCCACCCGTTTATTTTTCTTCATTTATTATTCCTCCTCGAAAAACGTCTCCTTTACACTGTAAAATAACAAATAGTTGTTCGATACTGAGGAATGTTAATGATTGACTATTAACAATAAAAAAATAATAAATAGTAGTGTTACTTCACTTTTTATCAACTTCATATAACATGAATATCCCTAACTAACCACCACATCAGGTTGGATAGTCAGGGATATTTGTTCTGTTTTTATGCTCTATATGCTCGTGCTACGTAATAAGCGATCGAGCCACTTCCTGAGTTGCAACGAATGCTCAATTTGAGGCCGTCTTTTTCAGCTTCCCAGAATTGCTTATTTTTATTGGAAGTTCTTTCAGCAACTGTTTTAGCACTTTCGTCTATGGCACAATAACAATTATTATCAGTAGAAAGGGATGTTAACGGACATTCTACACCAAATGAAAAATTAGTGCCTGTACTGCCATATTGCATTGTAAAGCCATATTGTGTCCCTACTAAAGCACTATCTCGCTTCTCGGTTGCAATTAATCCGGCTACTGGATATTTAGCTACCCCAGGGATCTCGACACCTTCGGGAATAGGCGTAGTCATGAGCATTGGTTTGCCATGAACATTATGATCACTAACAAATGTAAGAGGCTTGTCCAATTCATTAATTAACAACACAATAGCATTTGCTGGTTTTTTCATAAAATAAATGATAGGAATAATGATAGCTACGATAACAAGCGCTGCAACCGCAACAACTACTCCAACCGTCGCAGCTGTAACACCAGCTAGAGCGGCAATTGCTTCTGCAGCTCCGACTGCCAATTTTGCCACTACTGTCGAAGTTGATAAAAAGCCGATTCCTAATACACCAGAAAGAAGGATTTGTGCAGTGACAATGCCTGCATCATCTTTTTCTAACCCTTTTAATCGTTCAAGACCATCAATAATGACATGAAGCTGTCTTTTGATGTCATCCCCAGTTGCATTGATGAGAATTTCATAAGTCTCCTTTTTCAAAGGAATTGCTGCTGTTTGATCGCTTGCCTCCAACTCGGTGATGTCTTTGCCTAGAGCGTCCGCCAGTGCTTGCTTTCTTTCCTCAATGAAGATTGTTTGAAGCTTATTGATCTCCTCTTGTGAACTAGCCTTCTCTAGTTTTGTTGCATAATCCGGGAATAAAGACCGGAACCCCTGTTTTAATTTAAGATCGATATCAATTGTAGTGTGCATAAATTTCGAACCTCCCGTGTTTTTTCAATATTCTGGAGCCGGTTGCCCCCAATCGTACTTGAATCACCACGTTCTCATTTGTGATTTAACTTTAGATGTAATGATGATACCGGTATCTTTTGCATTGGTGACGATATAATCTCTCTTGCATTACCTACCGCATGAACTGGTAGACTACTTAGTTGTGAAAATACGACAACTATGAACCATAAGTGCAAACTGCTTTTTAAAAGAAACCTCCCTCTTTGCATATTGTGATACTTATATTTTTTTATAAGTATTTCTCTACCACTGTAAAATAAAAAATGGAAATGCAATACTGACGTATGTTAATGCTTTGACGATTAACACTAGTAAAATGCTTAGAATTTGTAATAAAATGATAGTTAATAGAAATTTTCTCAATCATTACCATAAAATATGCTATCTATCTTTTGAACTAAGGAGAGGAAATGAATTGCCCAATATTCTATTATCTTCTAAAATAAAAATCCCTTATAGCTTGGACGAAGCTGTGGAAAGACCTAGGTTGTACGATATTTTTCACGAAAACACTTTAAAAAAAGTAACGATTATACGTGCACCTGCTGGCTATGGCAAAACAACACTTTTAAGTCAATGGCTTATACAAACAGACAAACAAATTGCATGGATATCGATAGATCATGCTGATAATGACCCTATTCGTTACTGGACATACGTTCTACATGCAGTGGCAAAAGCCAGTCAGTCCGATATAGACAAAGTGCTGGAACCACTTTTGCAGTCACAAGATGCGGCTACTGTTGAATTCCTAATTGACGCCTTTTTACATGAAATCAATACGATGGAAGAAACGTTACATATCGTCATGGACGATTATCATTTAATTGAAAATCAGCTGATCCATCAAATGATGACTCAATTTATCGAGCAACTTCCAGCGCATGTCCACGTTTATCTGACAACACGCACTGCCTTGCCATTGCCAATCGCAAAGTGGCGCGTCAAGCAATGGCTATATGAATTCACTACTGATAACTTACGTTTTACCTATCAGGAAATAGGGCAATTTTATGCCATGAAAAATGTAACCTTACCCCATCAAGAAACCCTACAATTTATTTTGGAGAAAACAGAGGGCTGGGTAGCAGGCTTATTATTAACTAGATTAATAAATGAATCAGAGTCGGAACACCAATGGCATGAGCTCGCACAGCCATTCGTTAGTGAATTTTTACTACAAGAAATTATCGCGACGCTCCCACCACCTACACAAGAGTTTCTTCTATATACATCGATATTACCTGAGCTTGATCCAGCTATTTGTAATCGACTTACACAGCGAATTGATAGCTATGAACTACTTGAAGAATTAGAGGAAAAAGGGCTTTTCATCGTACGTTTACAGTCAACAAAACCTGTTTTTCGCTACCACCATTTGTTCGTGGAAGCTTTACAGAACGAATTCAAAAAAAGATTTTCAGTACAACAGGTAACGGCATTTGCGCATGAAACAGCTACTCTCTTGCATGATGAAGGGGATTTTATCTCTGCCATTGAACTCGCACTACACTATCATCTTTTCGAACAGGCGGATATATGGATAACAGAACATCTAGTTGCGCTTTACTTGTCTGGCCAAACCGCTACCTTTATGCGTTGGCTACATCAGTTACGAAACCAACACTATACGGTTCCATGCGAAATGCTTGTCATGGGCGTTATTACAGCTCTTTCTACACTGGAAATAGCAGAGGCCTCCTCATTTATGCAGGAGCTTGAACTACGCCAGCACACCGAGCAATGGATGGATAAGGAAGAAAACGAAGCGATGGCGTATATTTATGAAACGGTAAAGGCTTATGCCATCATTACTACAGGTGGAGATTTACATCAAGCCAAAGAAATACTTCAAAAACAACTTGCAAAAGAAGCTGTGCCCTCTCGTTGGGATGAAGTGCCGATGCAATATAATATTTTTGAATATAAACTACTACGGACCAGTACGGGCTCAAAAGGAAAAATACCAACAATGGAGGAAGGTACGGCTATAGTAGAACTTTTTCGAAATACTACTTATCAAACAACAAGTGTTACAGCGTTTAGCTATGGAACTTCGGCAGAATCTTTATATGAGCGAAACTTAATTGATTATGCCAAAAAAGAACTTGAAATCGCTATCCAATATGGACATCAACTCAAAGACCCTGGCTTATTTATCCCTATGTATTTATTGAAGGCGAAAATTTATATAGCCGAAAAGCAATTGATTTCTGCACAGGCCATGCTTACGCAAGTAAAGGATATGGTCAAGGAAAAGCATTGGTTGATGACCCTTCGTATCATGCAGGCTTACTGTTACATTTTAGCAGGTGATACTTTGAATGCCGAAATGGAGTTACAAGTAACGAAAACAAAACAGCCCTTTTGGATGCTTGTCTACGCTCGATTGTTACTATTAAAAGAACAACCTGAAGATGCTTTAACGATAGTCATCCAAACGAAAACAAAAGCACAGCAGGATACACAAATTGCCACTATAATTGAAGCAACTGTTCTTGAGGCACTTTGCCATCTCAGACTTGGCAACACCAATTTGGCACTAGATTTTTTACATGAAGCATTAGCACAAGGAGCACCTTATTACTATATTCGTACCTTTTTAGACGAGAAAGAGATACATCCCCTATTAATCAAGTATTTTAAACTGGTACAAGAGAATCCTTCTAAATGGCAGCCCCTTTCGCATCACTATTTGCAACATCTTCAAGTAGAAGACGCAGCAAACAGCGAGATGGACAATTTATTGACGCCACGTGAACAAGAGGTCTTTAATGTATTAGCAAATGGCGGAACGAATCGTGAAATCGCACAACAGCTTAACCTATCGGAAGGGACGGTTCGCGTTTACTTATCAACGATTTATAGTAAACTTGGCGTCAATTCGAGGGCAAAAGCGATTCTTCTCAAGAAATGGTAAAATCAGCGGGTTACGGATAACACGAAAAAAGGCTGCTCCCTTATCAGTATATACTGACGTGGGAACAGCCCTTTTTTTGTTATTTTTGTGTAAACATTTGTGTCCAGTAATTGCCTTCTGCTACATAACCTACACCGATATGGGTAAAGTTTTTACTCATAATATTCGCTCGATGTCCTTCACTGTTCATCCATGCCTTTACAACTTCTGCTGCTGAGCGCTGACCCTTTGCAATGTTTTCACCTGCTGATTTATAGCTAATACCAAAGTTTTTCATCATTGTAAATGGCGTACCGTAAGTTGGGCTTGTGTGGTCAAAATATTTTTTGTCATGCATATCTTGAGATTTGTATTTTGCTACTCTTGAAAGCTCCCAATCTTCTTTCAACGCTGATAGACCTGCTTTTGCACGTTCAGCATTGACAAGTTTAACAACTTCTTGTTCTACAGTTACTTGCTCTTTTGTTGGAATATTAATTTTTTGTCCTGGGTTAATTTGATTCGGATTTGCCAGTTGTGGATTCGCATCAATCAGCTCCTGCACACCTGTTTGGTTTTTCACGGCAATTTTCCAAAGAGAATCTCCTGACACTACTGTATATGAATCTGCTGCCATGGCGCTAATTGGTACTAACAATGATACCGATAATACTGAGGCCATCGCCACTTTTTTTACTTTTTTAAACATCAAATCATTCCTTCCAGTTTGCTCTATATTCATGGTAAATAGTTTCAAAGAATTATTCATCACTAAATATATGGAAGGATTTTTACAATTGTATGACAAGACGAGCGATTGAGCGCAAGATACCTTTCATAACGCTTTTCTCGCCTTTTTCTTTAGTAATCATTTTGCAATCTATTTGTAATAGGAATAAATTACTATAAACTTTTTTAGAAAAACACTAGCTTTCTAGCTAAAAATATACCCATAAAGTGAAACTCCATTCAGTGGACCTTCCACTTATTGGTAGTTGAACCAATCGGGCTATTACGGTCAGTTGTTCGACCACCTCATTGCTTTCCACTTGAGGTCGGCGTCTTACTGACCGTTATTGCGGGGTAAAGTGAAACTCCATTCAGTGGACCTTCACTAAATAGCAAAAAAATCACGCTCAACTAGTGAAAGCGTGATTTTGCTAATCCACTATTTTTTTATCAATCTAAGAAGTGTAATCTTCATTACAGCTATCTATTCGCTTCTGACGAAATACCATCCTTTTAGAGTAACTAGGTTCTTTTTAAATTGATTTTTTTATGATAAAACCTATAAAGCAATACTATATAAATCCAATCATAAATAAATGTCGCTACGGAGATAATTGTTATCAATGGTGTACTAAAATAAAGAAAGAACCCAACGGATGCAAACAAAGTACCAATCATTTTACAAACGGCGATGGACATAGATTGACCAACCAAGTTTCCTCTCCATAACAATAATGAAATAAACAAACCAGACATCATCAGATTTTGAGAAAATGCAGCATATTTCCCTTCAATATCATTCAGTTCCTGTGTCATTGCTAAGATAATTAGAAAACTTACCCCAAGTGTTATGAGGAAAGATGCATAAAAAAGTGTTGCGGACATGACTTTTTTAAATTCTTTACGACCATATCTTAAATACTGCAGCAAAATAACAATATCGAGTAAAAACCACACAAAAGTAATCATTCTTTGTAAATCATTTTGTGGATATATAAAAGTGAAGATGAACTCCCAGGATATATTGGCACAAATTGCCGCCATCGGCATACCGTATTTCTTGTCTTGAAAGCCATGCTTTATAATGAGTATGTATGTAATAATCCAAAATAGCCCCATGCCCAATTGGCAAATTAACAGAACGTTAAGCTGATTCACAACATGCTCCTTTTCTACATATTTAACGGGAAAAACAATGTCTTCTCCGATACTATATGACCGGAAATTCAGCAATTATGTCTGGAACAAGGCTTTCTATTTTTATGAGCTAAACGTATTACAGCTCATTCAATTCGAAGAAAAAAATTGTACATAGCCTAAGCTATACATTGGCAATTCAATCATATATAGTAAGACGAGGTGATGATATGAAAACTAAAATTTACTTCAACAATGAGCAATTCATAGCAGGAACTACCTTGAAGGATAGTATGGCGCTTGAACAAAACAATATGGCCTTCCATGTCTGCACTAGTACCGATGATGTGCTTGACAATCGGAAAACGTTAGCAGCTACATTGCAGTGCGATGTGAATAATTTCGTATGTGCCCAACAAACGCATAGCGCTAATTTTCATCGGGTAACACCTGCTGATATAGGTCGAGGCGCTGTGCAAAAAGATACGGCCATAGCCAATACCGATGCGCTCTATACTTTTGAACCAGATTTGTTACTCTGCAGTTTTACGGCCGATTGTGTACCCGTTATTTTTTATAATGAGGTTAATGGTCTGGTCGGTGTGATTCATTCTGGTTGGCAAGGAACGGTCAAGGAAGTGACCTTACAGCTCTTCCAACATTTGATACAACAGGAGCAATGTCACCCTCAAGATTTTTACGTACAAATTGGTATGGCACTTAGCCAGCAGAAATTTGAGGTTGATGTGGATGTGTATGAAAAATTTAAGCAGCTCGGCTACGCCGATGAATTCATGTATTACAATGCAGAAACCAATAAATATCACATTGATAATCAGCAAACGGTGAAAAAACAATGTGAGCTTGTAGGTATTCCAGCACAACACATCACGGTAGATCCAACATGTACGTATGTTAGCACGGACGGTTTTTCTTATCGTCAAGACAAACAAGCAGGTAGACATTTAAGTTTTATTATGCGAAAAGCATAAGGAACCTCACACATAACCTAAGGAACTTCACTCATAGCAAATCAAAAAGGCAATTTGTCACTCCATCCAAGAATGATAAATTGCCTTTTGTGCTATACGTGAACCAGTCGATTTTCAACACACCTATCTCTTCGTCATAAAAAACCTTCATTTCCTTTATGAATACCGCCAATCTTGACTATCCTAGATAACACGGCCATTTCTAACTCGACATTTGTACAGAGGGGTGATGATAATTCGAAAACCTAATATCATTTCCCTTAGCTTGGTCATTGCTATTTTGAATATTTTTGATGGTTTTGCCACGCTTTACGGGCTAACGCTAAATAAAATTGAAGAATTAAATCCAATAATGAAGTTATTATGGGTTACTAGCCCAACCTTGTTTTTATTAGTAAAAATTATGCTATCGTCTTTTATTTCCTGTCTGTCCTATTTGGTTGATAGAAAGAGTGGCGAACGATTCCAAAAGTTCTTTTTCAACTGTTTGATAGGCATATTCGTCATTTACTTAGGCATAGTAGGTCTCCATATGTTATGGTTAACGATGCTTTAACTATCGAAGTTGATGCAAAATTTAACAGCCTGCGTCCGTTACAAATTCAAATTCATATCCAACAAGTCGCTCAACGAATGCAAGATAGCTCATCATTGTTTAATTTACTTATTTTAAAGTACCTGTACTGATAATAGACGTTTTCACCTGGACATCCACTTCTAATTTACTAATGATTTCTCTCGTGTTATCCTTCGTCCATTTTCCATGATGGTACATTCTGAAATATTCACTTAATCCACTTGGATCCACCTTTATGTCATTCAGCTTATCGAAGAACTTTTTAATGTCCTTCTCAAGCGCTTTATTTACATCGTTCTCTAAAACCGCTAACCTATCCGTGGTATTCAACACATTTTCTCGTTCACCTTTGTACTCACTTAGCGTCCCCTTAATCTTTAACTTAATCGTTAACTTAGGCGATTTCATATTCTTATTGCTCTTGATTTTCACACTATTTTCTATTAAGTCAATCATCAATTTTTCTTCTCCATGTCCTTGATTCATATTTATATCCAATGGAGCGAGATTTTTTCTCCCCTGTATCGCCTGAATAATCAAGGCCTCTTCTGGCTTAATCACTTCAAACATAGTATTACCCTTAAACACCGCTACTCCTTTAATCTCAATTTTGTCATTATTTTTATCAATAAACGGGAGAATTGGATCCATTACTGGGTTTGTAATCTCATACATAAAATCGTGAATATTGGTATTTGGATTAAACGCGGTATTAATGCTTGGTTGCAATAAATCATTTAAATAAAAATTGATATTTGGCTTATCTGGGTATTTATATCGCAGCATCTCTTCGCCTCGCTCCTTCACGACCGCAATGAGTACCTTGTTACCGACCTCAGCATTTCTGTATAAATGCTGAATTAATTTTCGAACATCTCCGTTCCGTGCTAGCTCTTCATTTACAAGAACAACGCGCAATTGGTTGAAAACAATTTTTTTATCAGACAGCTTTTCAATTTCCACAATCCCATTGGAGACAAGGTCTGTTGCAACAGAGAAAATTTGAGTATTTTGCTCTGCCTGAGGAGAGTATTGTGGTATTGCAACAGTTAATTGCGTTTTATCTTCATCAATATAGTCAAAAGCCATAATACCCACCATACCTACATCTTCCAACGGTACTTTTATTTCCTTTTCTGAACAACCGACCAATAGGACAAGAAAAACAGATATGCTAAGAAATTTTCTGCTCATGGCTGCACCTGCTTCTTTTTTCGAAGTAAATAAACAATACTTAAGAAGACCGGCCAAATGATTAGCATATAAGCCACATAATTACTTCCGGTAAATAATTGATCTTGGAAATCTCGCGAAAACGGCATCTTCACAACAAAAAAAATGACAATCGCTAATATATATAAATACACTTTACTGTTTTTCGATAGTAGAGAATCCACGCCCTTTTTTGCACACCATAGATAGGCAGCAGAAGTTGATAATATTAAAAATACCCATAACGTGATACCGATAATATCGATCCTTTCAACAAATGAAAATTCGCCTGCTTTAAAGAGGTTTAACACTGAAAATTCTACATTTTTCAGTTGCCATTCCGAGTAGTACATCACACTGATGGCCGTGGTAATAAAACAAATTAGAATACTTATCCAAATGCCTATTAACGAATGTTTAAAAGCTTTTTTTTGTTGGATTATATACGGAAAGTAGAACATGATTAATTCATATCCTAGAATAGATAAATACCCTTTCTTTATAGCCTCATAAAATTCATCACCCGTGAAATTGAATAAAGGCAGAAAGTGACTCATATTGCCCTTCTCAAATGCCCAACTAGTAAAAAAAACCATTCCTATCGTAATAAAGAAGGTAATTATGCAAAATCTTGCAATAGATTTAATATCACCGCTTACAATGTAAACAAGTAATAGGAGAAAACAAAACACTGGCAATGTAATGGTCTGCTCCTGGAGGGCTGTACTTTGAATAAGGTGCATGTAGTTACTAATAATCCCTGCACAAAAAACAATAAATTGAAGGACAAAGAAAAAATTTATGATTTTGCCTAACCATTTACCTAGCAATAGCTCATTAATTTGAAATAAATTGTCGTTTGGATATTTCGAATTAATCCAAATCATCGGCCACAGTGTTAGACTTGCAATGACACCAAATAGAAGTGGCATAAACGCCTGACTATAACCTAAAGAACTTAGTTTTTGAGGTAGTGAAAGAATTCCTGTTCCAATCATTGTACTTTGTGCTAAAAAAACGACATGATATGAATTTAAAAGCTTCTTATTGTTTGTACTCAACGTTTAACCACCTCTATTTCCATAAAACCAGCTATTTTTTTTGAGCTCTTGAAATCCCCTTCTTTGCCGTTAAATACTTCGTTGGAAATCGAATTACACTATCCAATAGATCTTTAGCTTTACGAGGAATAACAGGCGTCATATAAGGTGTGCCTAAAGATTTCAAACCCTGGAGATGGTTTATTAACCAGGCGAATGCTAGCATTTGTCCGAACAATCCAAAAAAACCGGCTGATATGATAAATATATAACGCACAAACCTACTCGTATTACTCATTAAAAAAATAGGTGGTAGGAATGAAAGTAATGCCGAAGTGGCAACCAACACAATAAGAATATTACTTAAAAGTCCTGCTTCCACCGCCGCAGTCCCAATCACAATACCGCCTACGATACCGATCGTTTGTCCGACTTTTGCAGGCATTCGAGAGCCGGCTTCTCGTAATACTTCGATAATGAGCTCGATAAACAACACTTCAATAAGTGGTGGAAATGGCACCTTACTTCTTGACTCTTGAAGATTTAATAACAGTTCATACGGCAGAATCTCTGGATGAAATGTTAATGCAGATATATACATCGGTGTGATGATAATCGTCAGGAAAAAACCAAAAAATCGAAGCATTCGAAGCAACGATGCTGTTGACCAACGGTTATAATAATCTTCGATGGAAATGAACATTTCAAAAAAGGATGTTGGACAAACGACTGCTGCCTGACTATTGTCCATAAATATGATAATTCGTCCGTCAATGAGGTATTGACTCACACTATCAGGTCGCACGCTCATATAATGCTGAGGAAATGGTGATAATGGATTATCTTCAATCAATTGCTTCAATTCAGAAATATCCGTAAAAAAAGGATAGTCTATTTTATCTATGCGTTCTCTCAGGTTCTCTAAATTTTCCTTATTCACAATATTATCCATATACATAATTGAAATTTTAATATTTGTCTCGGTTCCTACTGTTCGAATTTCATTTTTTAGCATCGGGTTTTGAATTCGCCTTTTTACTAAAGAAATATTGGTCTCTAACGATTCTGTAAAAGCATCCTGTGGTCCAATAACCGTTGATTCTGTTTCGGTATTTGTTATCGAGCGTGTAGGGGCACTATATGTGTCAATCGTTCGTATTTGAGTTAATTGATGAAAAAACATCAGCGTTTGACCCGAATTCAAACTTTTCTTAATTGTTTCCATATCTCCGAGCTCAACATATTCGGCCACTTGGAGAATTTGATTGATATGACGCTCTAATGGTATGTATACCATTGATTGTACGGTCAATTTCTCTACCAGTGAGGAGATATAAATAACCGTCACTTCTCCTACATCCGTCGTTACTTTTTTTAATATGGCATCATCTATTTTGTGAATTTCATGCTTTAACGATTCAATTGCTTGTTGTATTGTCTCTTCCATTTCATTTCAACCCCTTAATAGCATTGAACCGCTAGGACCTTATTTTTGAACTTCCTATTTTTTATGTAGTTTGTCCTTTTCTTGTTTGATTATGTAAAAATCATTTTCTGGAAAATAGCTAAACATGCTCATACAGCAGTAACAAAAAAAAGATGTGTCTCATCTAAGCATGAGACACATCTTTAAATATTATTTTTAGTTGTTGTCATCATCCATGTCAACTGGACGACCTTTTCCGATACCAAAAGCATAGAAGCTAATCGTTACAAGCACAAGGAAAACAATTCCTACGATTAATGACACACGTGTATCATCATTAAACCACATACCGATTAGTACCATTATTAAAAAAGCAATTGTTACATAGTTTGTAATTGGCGCAAATGGCATTTTAAACGGGTGTTTTGCCAGTTGTCCATCTTTTACTTTTCTAAATCGAATTTGACTAATCAAAATAATAAACCATGGCACCATCCCAGGAAGTACACTCGCACTATACACATAGACAAATAGATTTTCAGGAGCAATATAACTCAGTACAACGCCAATGACTAATCCAACAAGTACACCTGCTGTCCCAAATAATGGTACGCCATTGTTAGAAAGCTTTGCAAAGAATTTTGGTGCTTGACCGTTCATGGCAAGTGTATAAAGCATACGTCCCGCGCTATAAATGCCACTATTACAGCCTGACATTGCCGCTGTAATGACTACAAAGTTAATAATCCCTGCTGCTGCAGTAATCCCTACCTTTGCAAATGTTGCTACAAATGGACTGCCAATTGTACCTAATTCATCCCACGGGTAAACCGTAATAATAACAAAAATCGCGCCGATATAAAATATTAAAATACGCCAAATAATACTTTGAATCGCATTGGTAATTGTTTTTTGCGGATTTTTTGCTTCCCCCGCTGTTATCCCGATAAGTTCAACGCCTTGGTAAGCTGCTACAACCAATGAGAGTGCAAAGAAGAAGCCAGTCCAGCCACCTGTAAAGAAGCCGCCATGTTCCCAAAGATTTGATAATCCTATCGCTATGCCTCCATTACCAATACCAAAGAAAATCAGTCCAAAGCCTGCGACAATCATGAGAATAATCGTCACGATTTTAATCATCGCAAACCAGAATTCAAATTCTCCGAACGATTTAACGGAGATAAAGTTCGCTAAACCTAGAATGACCATCGCGATAAAACCTGGAATCCACGCTGGTAAATCTGGATACCAATACTGCATGTATGTTCCTACGGCAATGATTTCGGACATCCCAACGATAATCCACTGAAACCAGTTACTCCACGCCGTTAAATAGCCTGCTAATGGATGGATATATTTATAACCAAATGTTGCAAATGAGCCTGTGCTTGGTTCCATATAAAGCATCTCACCCATTGCACGCATGATGAAAAATATAAAAATCCCTGATATAGCATAAGCAAGTAGCACAGACGGTCCTGTCCACTGAATGGCACTTGCAGAACCCATAAATAGCCCTACACCAATCGTACCACCGAGAGCAATCATTTGAATATGACGCGCCTCTAAGCCTCTTGTTAATTCTTTATTTGCCACTTGAATTAGCCTCTTTCCTTCATGTTGTTTCACAATTAAATTACTTTACTAATAATAATAAATTCTTTCTAAAAACACAATTGTATTTTTAGGAAAAACAGCATTTAAGTAATATTTAACCGGTAAAAAAGTAATAGAGAATTTGTCAGAATATTATTTCAAAATATTTTTAATATACGGAATATTCTCATTTTAATTAAAGGTTTGTCAGAGTAATTTCACTGTAAAAGAATAATAGCCGCTAGGACAGGATGCATTTTACACTATAAAAAGAATCCATTTTGACAAAAGATTGATCAAAATGGATTCTTTTTCAGCAGATTAGATTGGGATTTTAAAAAAGTTTGATCATTTCTAAATTATCGTACCAAGTCTTCTTTTACTAAGGATCGATTCCCCGTTCGCTTAACAATACTTGATAAATGATTTAGATTAAATTACGTCTCTACATCAATTTTGAAATAAACATTGTTGCAATTCCAAAGTAAATAAGTAATGATAGAATATCATTTAGTGTTGTAATTAATGGACCAGATGCCACTGCTGGATCGATTTTAAATTTATATAAGATTAAAGGAATAATAGTCCCAGCTAAAGTCCCAATAATTAGAGTCACAACTAATGAACTTCCAACAACTAAACCTAAAACCGGATTTCCTTGCCAAATATAGGCTATAATCGAGATTAATATGCCACAGGTAATGCCTATAATCAATCCAACTTTAAGTTCTCTAATAATAAGTTTAAAAACTACGCCTTTATTAGTGTCGGTAGTAATTAGGCCTCTTACAACAACAGCTAATGATTGAGTACCTGTATTTCCAGTCATCCCAGCAATCATAGGCATAAAGAAGGCAAGTGCGACAACTTTGGATAATGTTTCCTCAAAACCACTAATAATGGTTCCTGAAACTAATCCGATAAATAAAAGTAAAATAAGCCAGGGAAGTCGGCGATACGCAGCCACGTGTGCCTTCGTGTCAAAATCAATGGCTTTACCAGATGCCGAAAGTTTTTCAATATCTTCGTTTGCTTCCTTAATAACAACGTCAATAATATCGTCAACTGTTACAATACCTACTAATTCATTATTTTTTTCAACAACAGGAACTGATAAAAAATCATAACGCTCTATTACACGAGCTACTTCTTCTTGGTCCGTTTCAGCAGAAACGGAGATCACTCTGCTATACATAATATCTTGAATCTTTTCAAATTCATCACTTATTATTAAATCTCGATAGGATACAACACCTACTAATTTTTTTTCATTATCGATTACATATAAATAGTTAATCGTTTCTGAGAATTCTGCAAATATTTTAAGTTTATCAACTGATTCTCGAATAGTATAGTGTTGAGGAATCCACACAAAACGGTTTGTCATTATTCGTCCTGCCGTTTCAGGAGGATAGTTCATGATATTTTGAACAATTTTTGATTCTTCTTGCTTCATACCTGAAAGAAGTTCTTCAATTTTATCAGGAGATAGGTTTTCTAACAACGAAGCTAAATCATCATTATCCATTAAATCCATTACCTGTCCTGATTTTTCGATCCCTAATTTATTTAGAACTTTTAATTGATGTACTTTTTCAAGCTCTTGAATAAGTTCAGCGATTTGTTCAGGGGTAAGAAACAATAAGAAACGTGTATGATGTTTTTCTGGTAGCTCCTCAAAAATTCGTGCAATATCATAAGGTTGGAGTTCCTTTAATATTGCTTGTAATTCTTTCTGTTTTCCTTCTTTTAATGCCTTAATAATTTGAAGCGTTATTTGGTCTTTTGGCATATTTTTAATCATTTTAACAACCACTCCTTCATTGAGGAACAAAAAAATATTCCCCCAACGATAAAACAATCGTTAAGAAAGATAATTTAAAATTCCTCATGGATATTCTGTGTATTTAGTTCATTTTTATAATACTTCGAGTCTGGTTCTGAATAGTTATCCATTTTCCTCACCTCACAGAAAAAATAAAACACCCTCATATCGAATGAAGGTGTTTACACGGTACTATATACGTACATTGATTGCACAACAAATAAATTGTAGCAAATCTGTTCCTCCATTCGTAGAGCTTTAGCACTGTGTGGCATAGGACAAAGCCAGCTACATTAAAAACCACCTTATGTCGATGGTTTCTGTTGACCCATTGGCGTCTTTCGACATTTCTGGGCAGTAGCATATCTCCTACACAGGAGCCTCACCTAACGAGGATATTTAATTTACAAATTCACTCTAAAAGAATATCTTTTAGAAGTCAATGTTTTTATTAAAACTTTTTATTGACACCCTAGTATTTCTTTCTCAAGTAACGTGCTAATTAATTGCATTTTGATTCACTTTTTTCATAATTCTGTCTCCTATTCAAAAATATTGATGGACATCATCATAATATGTGCAACATTATAAAAAAGTGAAGATAGAATAAACCCTCATGTACAATTACTTATCTTTAATGTTACAGTGTGAAGTTCTGGTCATTATCTTTTTATAGAGGAGCAGATCTATTTGGTCTAGTCTTAGAAGAAGTTAGAATCTTAAATTGGAGGAATATTTTTGCTGACAATTTTTAATAAATGGGCATTTTTTCTAAGCATCATATGTCTATTTTTCACCATTCTCAATCTATCGGTAAGGTTGTATGTACCCAATAATTTTTGGCTAGTTACTTTCTGTTCCATTCTCCTACTCTCACTTATAACATTTGGATTAAATTTTTTTGGATTCGGTGGTGTTGAAAATAAAATTCATTTCATTCGTAGTGTTATCACGTTAAGTATTTCATCCATTTTAATCGTATTTATAAGTTATATACTTTTTATAGGCTTATTTACGGTTTAGTAATCCCCCGCTATAAATGGACATGTGACTGGTAATGAGCAGCAACCATTTTCTGTGACTGTCAATTCATCTAAGGACTATCAAATAACGAGCGAAAACTAGAATTCATATCTCTATGGCTGTAAAAAGTCCTTCGAACAATAACACCCGTCTTCCTATATGGTAATAAATTGCATATAGGAGTCCTCTAAGCATATTTTTCTTTTGAGTCACCAACAACGTAAAAACTCTATTCCATCAGTTGAAGAGCATGATGGAATAGAGTGATATCCACTACATATAAAATTTGTGCCTCACTGCAATAATGTTTGTTCTTGAAGTTTTGCTGAGAAATACTTACGCGCATCTGCTGTAAGAATCTGTAAAAGAACAACTTCTTCCTGACGTCCAAATTCAACAAACATCCCACTTAGGTTTTCGTAGACATACTGAATTTTATAGCCACTGTCCAAAAAGTGATCCACTTTCTTTATTTCATCCAGACTTTGTAAGTAATCTGACATGCCATCACCTCGCTTTGTTCAACATTACTGGCCTTAATTCGCTACCCTGGAATATCCACTTGCTTTTATTTTATTCAGCACCTTTTATTTCGAGTACTGGGTCAATTGACTCTACTGCATCCCCTTCATCTGCTATAACAGGCGGCATAGGTACTTGTTCTTGGCTAAAGATTTCATCTAAATTGTGACCCGCGGTAATCCCTAAGTACTTGGCATCACTTGGATCTCCTAGTTCTGCTTGTGGATACTTTTTGAACCACCAATATTTCGCTAATACATAATAAAGAAGGGCCCCAACAAAGAAACCAATTAATGATGAATAAGTCGGAAACATATTTGCTATGGCCCCACCGATAATCCAAGCGATTAAACCTGCTAAGTTAAAGCCTTTCAAATACTTAAATTGGCCGTCTAACTCGTAAAGATCTTTTACATTTACGCGACGTTTACGGATTAAATAATAATCGGCAAATAAAATTCCTACGATGGCTGTTAAAATACCACCAATGATTAATAGAGCATTGACCAAAACATCAAATAGACTCCATGGCTGTGCTAGTATCCCAATAATCCCTGCAATGACAACGCCAACCCAAAACGGCACTTTTGGTCCACCAATGTTAGAAAAAATCGTCGCTGCAGGAATGACATTGGCCGATGTATTCGTAGACCATTGTGCTAATACAATCATTAGCAATAGGATTCCTAAGACAATGCCGCTTGCACTTTGTTGCAAGGCGTTTATTGGATCAGCGGATGACACTGCCATATAACAAACTGCACCAATTACAATCATAAAAGTATTGGTAATAGGCATGACGATCAGTGAACCAATTAACTGCGTTTTATTGCGTTTGAACCAATTACGTTCATTTTTTGGCGCTTTAAAGAAACGTGAAAGTGTGGGCATGTCGGCTGCCAATGTTGCCCAGAATCCCATGTTTGCCATGATAACGACCATAAACGCTGTAAAGGCTGCCATACCCGTTGCTGGTGCTTCTACCCAAGTCCAGACATCTTTTCCTTGGGCAGTTGCATTATCTGCCAGCGTAATATACATCCAGCACGAGATTAAGATAATAATCGGTGCTGCTAAATCTGCAAATCGCTCGATGGATTTAATGCCAAGCGATGTATTGAATAACTGTAATGCAGCAAAAACGAGGAAGCATATAAACCAATTGTTATAGCCAAAAAGTAAATTCAAAATACCATTAATCGCCATTGCACCAAAATATGTGTTGATGCCAAACCAACACGCCGCTGTCACGCCACGAACGAGTGACGGTATATGCGTGCCAAATGTACCGAATGGCGCGCGCATATATACAGGAAATGATAAGCCATGCTCGATCCCGATATCACCAATTAATGTCATAAATATGCCGATTAAACACGAGCCGATTAATGTCGCTAAAATAACCATTGGCATTGGTAAGCTCATAATAGCCGATCCACCAATCGCAAAGGCAGCTAAAACAATCGCCATCCCTACCCAAATAACCGCAAAACCAAATGCGCCAATATTTCTTTGTTGATGTGTCACTGGAAGTAAATCTGGGGATTTCAAATAATTCCCGTCATTCTCCATACATTTCGCTCCTTTTTAATCAATTACGTCTCGGCGTAATTGAGTCCGGATTTTGACATGGGCTAAGTTAGCCGTTATCGGATGGTTGCAACAAAGCTAGGCTAACATCTGCGAGTAATTTCCTTCAAAATCCTTGGCATCCGCCGGAGGCTTTTTCTTCATTCAAGCGTCTTCTCATCATCCACTTTACAGGGGTATTATGGCGTTCATCTAACGCCAATAGTGGCATCATCTAACGCCAATAGTGGCATCATCTAGCGAATGAAAACATTTCCGTGACAACTACCAGAGGTTTTTCCTTCATTGAGTTTAGTTACATCTACAGAACAAAGGTGGCATTTTAGTAAATCATTCATCGTGTAACTATCGAGATAGGCTACTGATAAGCACTTGACGTTCATTCCAAGTCATAGGCGCAATAGCTGATTTTCTTTCAACCATTGTAATCGCTCCATCTACCGGGCAAACAATTGAACATAAATTACAGCCTACACAATCTTCTTCACGAACCTTCAGCATCGGACGCCCACTTTTTGAATACAGATCGATACATTGATGTGACGTATCTTCACAAGCGATATGGCATTTATTACAGTTAATGCATACATCATTATTAATTTCAGCAACGATTTTGTAATTTAAGTCTAAATTGCCCCAGTCAGAATAACGTAGTACCGACCGCCCCACTAAATCCATTGCAGAAGCAATTCCCTTATCATCTAGATAATTATTGAGACCATCAATCATGTCCTCTACAATACTAAATCCATGGTGCATCGCCGCTGTACAAACTTGAACTCCAGTGGCGCCCATCAACATAAATTCCGCAGCATCTTGCCAGTTGGAAATACCCCCGATGCCCGAAATAGGTACATTGATGAATGAATTTCGTGCACATTCTGCCACCATATTGAGCGCAATCGGTTTAACAGCAGGGCCGCAATAGCCACCATGTGCGCCTTTGCCAGCAACATGAGGCACTGTATTCCACGTATCTAAATCTACACCCGCTAAGCTATTAATCGTATTTATCATACTAATGGCATCGGCTCCGCCTCTAGTTGCCGCTTCTGCTGTAACCGTAATATCTGTAATATTCGGCGTTAGCTTTACAATGACGGGTGTACGTGCAGCTTCTTTCACCCAATACGTTTGCTTTTCAACCAATTCAGGGACTTGACCAGAGGCAGAACCCATTCCTCGTTCTGCCATCCCATGTGGACAACCAAAGTTAAGCTCAAGACCATCAACTCCCACATCTTCTACTCGTTTTACGATTTCATGCCACTTTTCTTGCTTTGGCTCTACCATTAGCGAAGCGATAATCGCATGATTAGGAAACCTTTTTTTCGTGTCATAAATTTCTTTTAAATTTACCTCTAACGGTCGATCTGTAATCAGTTCAATATTATTAAAACCTGCTACTCTTTGTCCGTTATAGCTAACTGCTGCAAATCGTGAAGAAACATTTAAAATCGGTTCCCCCAATGTTTTCCAGACAGCGCCGCCCCATCCCGCTTCAAATGCACGTTGCACTTGATAGCCAGAATTCGTTGGCGGTGCTGAAGCGAGCCAAAATGGATTAGGTGATTTTATCCCCGCTAAGTCAATGCGCAAATCTGCCATGTCGCTTCCCCTCCTATCAAAATCACTCCAGCGAATTTAGCGTCGAGATGTTGTCAGTCGTGAGCACGAACTGCTCCGTTCAAAATCGATGACACCCGCCGGAGGTTATAACTACATACAGCGAACGTTCGATATCCGCTATGCATACGCTAAACGATAGCTCTCTTATCATGTATAAAAGTATAATCCTCCTGCTGCATGCAGTTATGCAATCTCGCTAGGTTTTCGTAAACGCTCATGTATCCTGTAGGCTGCATCTTTGCCTTGCTGAACAGCTGTAACAACCATTGCCTCACCTTGTCCATTTCCAAATACGACATCACCACATGCAAACACTTTGTTATTTGACGTTTGCATTGTCGCTTCGTCAATATCGACAACACCGTTGGTATGCTTTAAATTAAATGCTTCAAACAATGACACAAAGCGTGTCTGACCAATTGCTTTAATGACAGCATCCACTTCAATCATAAAATTGGAGCCTTTAATTTCTTGTGGTCTTTGACGACCATCAGCCCCGGCCTCACCCAATTTCATTTTGATGCATTCAATCGCTACTACCTCACCGGCCTGATTACCAACAATTTTTTTCGGAGCTGTCAGCCACTTAAACTCCACACCATCTTGTTTGGCAAATTCAAATTCGAATTGGTATGCAGTCATTTCTTTTTGTGTTCTTCTATATAGAATTTTCACATTGTCTGCACCCAAACGAACCGCACATGTCGCACCATCAATTGCTGTATTCCCCGCACCGATGACCGCTACTCGTTTGCCAACTAAATCTGTTGAAAGCGGGCCGATTTTTGTTGTCCTTACAAATTCGATTGCATCATGCACACCAACTAAATCTTCACCTTCAATACCGACATTCGGCACAGCTCCCATACCAACCGCCAAAATGACACTGTCATATTGTTGTAAAATCTCATCCGCCGAGATATCCACGCCTACTGTTGTATTTGTTTTAATGTCTACGCCAAGCTTCACAATTTGCTCGATTTCCCAATCCACTACCTCGTTTGGCAGGCGGAAAGACACGATGCCATAGTTCCCTAAGCCACCAGCTTTCGCTTCGGCTTCATATACTGTGACACGATAACCAAAACGACTAAGCTCGCGCGCAGCTGATAACCCAGCCGGCCCCGCGCCAATAACGGCTACTTGTTGTCCATTGCTTTGTCCTTTCTTAAATAGCTCAACATTCGACTCCATCGCCCAATCGGTTGCATAGCGCTGTAAGTGGCCGATTCTTATTGGTTTTGTTGAGGAATTTAACACACATGCCCCTTCACATAACTCTTCTGTCGGACATACTCGCGCACAGCTTGCACCAATCGGATTTGCCTCTAAAATCGTAGTTGCCGAACCTTTCATATTACCTGAAGCGATTTTCTTAATGAAATTTGGGATTTGAATGCTCGTCGGGCAAGCTGTTATACAGGGTGCATCGTAGCAATATAAGCAGCGATTTGCCTCTTCTATTGCTTCATTTTTTGTCATCCTGCTTGTTAATTCAACAAAATTTCGGTCAAGTTGCGAAGTCATTGAAACCATTTCCACATCCCCCTCATGTGTTGACTTTTCCTCGCTCGCTTGTTTTCGCTCTCCAGACAGAAACAAGCGGGCATTCACGAAAAAAAGATTAATTATGCCTCGGCATAATTGCGTCCAGATTCGGCTTTGCACTTAGGCCTGCACGATGCAAATCAGTTAGCCTAAGTTCACTCCTTTCCGATTCTGTGACATCCGCCAGAGGCATTAGGCCAACATGATGTTGGTCACTCAGTCGTTGCCACAGGACGTGCCGTTCTTAGACTGAGTTCCTCTATTTCATCAGGTGTTTGGACACCCGCTAAAAAAGTAACTTAAACCCGCATTCATCTCACCACCTCTAGAAGTGGGAGACTTCTGTACCTGTTGCTACGCTTTCGGTACAAAAAATATTTGCTGAAAGAAGTTACATTTTTATAGTTTCTGCAGTAGCCGGTTTTAATCCACGTTTTAGATATTGGCCACTACCTAATACCCCTACGAATTCTTTATCCTTAATGACATACTGACCGCGTACAAGTACACTGATAGGTTCCCCAGTAACTTCCCAGCCTTCATACGGGTTATAATCCACATTCATATGATGCGTTTTGGCAGAAATTTCGCGTTTTACATGTGGATCAAAAATAACAATATCGGCGTCAGAACCGATAGCAATCGTGCCTTTTTGCGGGTATAAACCGAAAATTTTTGCAGCACTTGTAGAGACCATATCGACAAACTCATTGATTGAAATTTTGCCTGTTGTCACGCCTTCTGAATATAAGATACTGAAGCGATCTTCGATAAACGGCCCACCATTTGGAATTTTAGAGAAATCATTTAAGCCTAATTGTTTCTTGCCATTGAAACTAAATGAACACTGATCCGAACCAATTGTTTGTAATTGTTTCGCTTTAAGGGCATTCCATAAATGCTCTTGATGGTATTTCGGACGAAGTGGTGGTGACCAAACATATTTTGCTCCCTCAAAACCCGGCTGTGCTAATGCAGACTGATCCAGTGTTAAATAAGGTGGACATGTTTCCCCATACACGTCGTAACCTTTTTCACGCGCTGCGATAATTTCATCTACGGCCTCTTTGCAAGTGACATGCACAACGTACAGCTTCGCACCTGCGATATGAGCCAGTTCAATAGCCCGATTCGTCGCTTCACCTTCCAATTCTGCTGGACGCGTAAGTGCATGATAGATTGGCTCTGTATGACCTGCTCGTTTCGCTTCTTCTACAAGTTCATCAATGACGGAGCCATTTTCACAGTGCACCATCACGACAGCGCCTACATCTTTAGCGATTTTAAACGCTTTAAATAACGTACGATCTGTCGCTTGGAATTCTTTTGCATAAGCCATGAACACTTTCACAGACGTAATGCCTTGCTGCTCTAGTAATAACGGTAATTCCGCTTCTGTCTCAGGTGTTAAATCCCCAATCATTAAATGGAAACTGTAGTCGATTGCCGATTTGCCCTTTGCTTTTGCATGCCACTTTTCTACAGCTGTAGAAAGCTTCTCTTCTCCAGCTGTTAAACAAAAGTCTAAAATGGTTGTCGTGCCACCAAATGCGGCTGCAATCGTACCTGACTTCCAATCATCATCAGTTACTGTGTTGTTAAACGGCATATCTAAATGCGTATGTGGATCAATTCCGCCTGGCATGACATACTTGCCCGTAGCATCCACTATCTCTGCCCCTGAGATCATTAAATTTTTTCCAATTTGCACAATTTTTCCATTTTCAATGAAAATATCTGCCTCATACAAATCTGAAGCCGTTGCAACAAGTCCACCTTTAATAATTTTTTTCATACTCCCCCACACCCTTCGTTTCTAATTAATAGCTATATGAATCAATTTCATAACTCACTTTTCATAGTAATAAAGGCGAGTATTATTAAAGAAAATAAAGTAATTGCGCTTTCCGTGTGCAGCAATCGGTTAATGTAACGTGTATGTCTCACCCATGCTGAACTTTGTTTGCAGTGTCAAAACCGTCTCCAATAGCACATCCGCACCCTTAGCACAGTCTTCAAATGGTGTTTCTTCTTCTTCACAATGACTTTTCCCATGAATACTCGGCACGAAAATCATTGCTGAAGGAATCATGCTGGCAATATACTGTGCATCATGACCAGCCCCACTAAACATTCGATGAGATCGATAGCCGAAGCCCTGACTTGATTTTTCCACTTCATTGCAAATCAGTGCATCAAACAACACGGTATCTCTCCCCCATAGTTTGACTGGCTGAATGTTACAACCTTTTTCTTCTGCTGGTAGATTTTTTAGTACTTGTTCAACTTTTAGCATCACCTCAGGGTTTTGGTGACGTGAATCAATCGTAAACGTTACTTTATTTGGTATGACGGTATGAATATTAGGAGACACATTCATTCGACCAAATGTGTACACCAGTGTTTCATCGATTTTTCCAAGCTGTTCATGTAAATACGTAATGATTGTGGACGCTACGATCATCGGATCTTTACGCATCGACATAGGTGTTGTCCCCGCATGATTTGATTCTCCAGAAATGGTGATTTCATAACAAACCATACCTAAAACGCCTTCGACAACACCAATCTCGAATTGCTTTGCCTCTAGTACAGGCCCTTGCTCAATATGCAGTTCAATATAAGCAAGCGCTTCAGTTAAACGGTTATCCTCTTCCCCCTCATAACCACTTTCTTGAAGCGCCTCTTTAAAGGTAATGCCATTTTTATCGACAGACTGTAGCATTTTATCTTTTTCGAATTTGGAAGAAATCACACCCGAGCTCATCATTGCCGGATCAAATCGAGCGCCTTCTTCATTCGTAAAATTGACAATCATTAATGGCACATCTAGTTCAATTTCATTTTCCTTTAATGTTCTGATTGCTTCTAATGCCGTTAAAACGCCTAAAACACCGTCAAATTTCCCACCCTTTTCAACCGAGTCTAAATGTGATCCCATGACAATGGGGGGAACCTCTTTTTTCCCTGGTAGCATTGCATAGATATTTGCCATATCGTCTACTATAATATCCATACCTAGTTCTTCACAGCACTTACAAAAGTAGTCCCTTGCTAAAAGATCCTCATTCGAAAGAGACAAACGAGTAACACCCCCATTTGGCGTTGCTCCAAATTGACTAAATTGTTCAATTGACTCTTGCAATCGTCTACTATTACATTTATACATATGCAAGTCCTCTCTTTCACATTAGTAATTGAAGGTTCATTTATATAAATTTTAAGATAGAAAAAAACGGTGAGATATAGATATAAACCTAAAAAAATATGTGCATCTGCACATTATATATGGTAAGTTATGTTCATATTAAGGGGGGGTATTATGGGGACAATTCGCAAAATTGTGGAGGGAGTTCAATTCCCTATGCTATCATTAGTAGCTGGTCATAGCGGTTTGTATCGTAGAGTTACAGGTATTAACGTAATAGAGAGCATTGATTTAATTATGTTTTGCCGACCAAATGAATTAGTCGTAACGACAGGCATCAACCTGTCTCAACAAGACGATGCCTTGGAACAGCTAGTTAAACTAGCCTTTTCTAAAAAAGTAGCGGGCTTTATTGTCAACACGGGTCCTTATATTCCAGACATTCCTGAATCGGTTATTACTTTTGCTAACGAGCACGATTTCCCACTTTTTCAAATGCCATGGAATTGTCGTGTAGCCGATCTTTTAAAAACAACCTTTCAATTCATCGCTACGCATCAGCAAGAGCATTCTGTAGAAGAAAAAATCCTTTATAACTTACTATTTCACTACAAACAGCATACAAATTCTATTAAAGAAAGTTTACTCCAACTCGGGTTTCCACAAGGTAGAGAGCTAGCAATCATTTCTTGCACAACCATTGGCGGACAATCCAGCATTGACCGTTATGAGGTCATGATACAGTTCGCATTTCAACATAGATATAAGCGCTTCTTGAAACTGAAGCATAAAAATCACCTCATTTTTTTAATCGATCGAGCACAAATCAATACACCAAATATCCCCTTCTCAAAAATAGTGGAAGAAATTTACAACAAAATTTCACAGAAAAATGGTGATTTAGATATTATCATTGGCAAAGGAAACTATCATAAAGAACTTGACAATGTTCGTAAAAGCTATGAAGAATCACTAACCGTTATCCAATTAGCCCAGCTGCATAATAATCGATTCTTATACAAATATAAGGAGATTGGCGCATATAAAATTATCATGGCTGTACAAAATCAGAAGTTAATCAAATCATTTAGTCAAGATATACTGGGTCAACTTTATCAATATGATGATCTGCACAATACAGATTATGTACCGTTTCTCCGCATTTTTCTCGAGGAAAATGGCAGTACAAGTAAAATTAGTGAACGACAATTTATTCATCGCAACACGGTTCTTTATAAAATCAAAAAAATTGAGATGCTGTTAGATATGGATTTAGCTAACCCATTTACAAAAACCAATCTTTATATAGCCTTTTTAATAGAAGATGTTTTGGCGCATCACTAATCGAATTTTGTCGATATGTGCATTTGCATAATTTAATATATCAGAATCTTCGGTCAATAGTTTTCTCTTCTAAACCACCTTATGTATTCATATAAAGTATCAATGGAGTTGTCTGAGAAGTATGTTTGGGATACCTCTATCAATATCAAAAGAAAGCAGTATAACACATGACAATCTAGCCCTAAACTGCTGTCATAGATTGCTTGCATAACATGCTGCTTATGTTAAAAGGAGAGATAATCGACAGTGACGAATTTAACAAGTCAAAATTGGCAAGTAAAAGATGAACAGTATGTTTGGCACTCGATGAAACCCTACAATCCCAATGCAACCATGATCGTACAAAAATCAAAAGGTGCTTGGATTACAGACACAACGGGCAAGCGATATCTAGACGCTATGTCTGGATTATGGTGCGTCAATATTGGTTACGGTCGAGAGGAAGTCGCAAAGGTAGCTTACGAACAATTACTTGAAAATACCTATACACCATTATCAGTTGGCCACATCCCTGCCATTCAATTAAGCGAAAAAATTAGTGAGCTTTTGGGTGATGATTATGTAGTCTTTTTCTCCAATAGTGGTTCCGAAGCCAACGAAGCTGCATTCAAGATTGCCCGTCAATATCATCAACAACAAGGATTTGTAAACCGTACAAAATTTATCTCTCGGTATCGTGCCTATCATGGGAGCACAATGGGCGCCTTAGCCGCAACAGGACAAGCCCAGCGCAAATACAAGTACGAGCCGTTAGCACCGGGCTTTATACATGTCACACCACCAGATGCTTATCGTGCCAATGAAGATCATATTAAAGATCCTGTCGCTTTGCCATCCGTACAGGCAATCGATCAAGTAATGACCTGGGAAATGTCCGATACGATTGCAGCCGTTATTATGGAACCAATTATTACAGGTGGCGGCGTAATTATGCCTCATGAAAACTACTTGCAAGGGGTTAAAGCTGTTTGTGAAAAACACGGGGCACTTCTAATAGTTGACGAAGTAATTTGTGGCTTTGGCCGTACAGGCAAAGCATTTGGCTTTCAAAACTATGGCATTCAGCCCGATATTGTCACAATGGCAAAAGGCTTAACGAGTGCCTATATGCCACTATCTGCAACTGCCGTGCGACGTGAAATTTATGAGGCTTTTGTAGGTAGCGAAGAATATGACTTCTTCCGCCATGTCAACACATTTGGGGGCTCACCTGCAGCCTGTGCAGTGGCATTGAAAAATATCGAAATTATGGAGCAAGAGAATTTATTTACTCGCGCTGAGGAACTCGGCACTCTCCTACTTGCTGAATTACAAGAGCAATTACAAACTCATCCGAATGTCGGTGATATTCGTGGAAAAGGCTTACTAATTGGCGTAGAGCTTGTGAGCGACAAAAACAGTAAAGCACCACTAGACACAGCTGAAGTCAACAAAGTGATTAGCTTATGCAAAGACCAGGGATTAATCATTGGGAAAAATGGCGTTACAGTTGCTGGTTTCAATAATATTTTGACACTTTCGCCACCGCTTATTATTACCTTAGATGAGAAAGATTTCATTGTCGAAAGATTCACAAATGCCTTAAATGCGCTTCAGCAACAGTCATAATAAGGAGGAAATAAACTATGGTAACCAATACAGAAGTAAAAGAATTAGGTCATTTTATTAATGGAGAGGTCGTTCCAGGCAAAAGTGGTCAGTTCTCCGATGTCTTTAATCCAAGTGCGGGATCAGTCATTGCCCGTGTGCCACTTGCCACAAAACAAGAGGTACAACTTGCCATCGAAACGGCAAAAAAGGCATTCCCAGCTTGGCGTGCGCTGTCCGTTGGAAAACGAGCTGAGATTGTCTTGAAATTCCGTAACCTACTAACCGAGCGTATGGATAAATTGATTGACCTCATTTGTACAGAAAGTGGCAAAACCATAGAAGATGCTAAGGGTGAAATTACACGAGGCATAGAATCTGTAGACTTGGCCATTAATGCCCCTCATCTATTAAAAGGTGAGTATTCCGTAAACGTTGGCGGCCATATCAATGCCTACTCTACTAAAGTACCACTTGGTGTTGTAGCAGCGATTTCACCATTTAACTTCCCTGTTATGGTCCCACTTGCTATCACAAGTATGGCGGTTGCAGTCGGAAATTCCGTAATTTTAAAACCATCTGAACGCGTTCCATGCTCAGCTCTATATTTATCAGAACTTTGGAAAGAAGCTGGTTTACCAGATGGCGTTTGGACCGTTATTAATGGCGATAAAGACACAGTCAACGAGCTGTTAACAAACCCTACAGTTGAAGCTATTTCGTTTGTCGGCTCAACACCAGTTGCGGACTATATCTATGCAACCGGTTCAAAGCACGGAAAACGTGTCACAGCATTAGGGGGCGGTAAAAACAATATGATTGTTATGCCTGATGCTGACTTAGAACAAGCTGCAAACGCATTTTTAGGCGCAGCCTACGGGGCAGCATCTCAACGCTGTATGGCGATTTCAACGATTATACCGGTTGGCGAAGACACAGCTAATCAGCTTGTCAAAATACTAGCCGCTAAAATCGCCAAATTAAAAGTCGGTCCATACACCGATGCCGAAGTTGATTTTGGACCTGTAATTACGCAACAATCCAAGGACGCCATTATCGGTTTTATCGACCGTAGCCTAGAAGCAGGTGCAACATTAGTTTGCGATGGTCGGCACCCAGACATCGCCAAAAACTCAAACGGCTTCTATTTAGGACCTACCCTATTAGACAACATTAAACCAGGTATGGAAATTTATGAACAAGAAGTATTTGGTCCAGCCCGTAATGTGGTGCGTGTAGATACACTAGAAGAAGCTATCCAATTAATCAATGAACATGAACTGGGTAATGGCGTCACAATTTTCACCAATAACGGTGGCGTCGCTCGTAAATTCACAAGTGAAATTGAGGTAGGTATGGTCGGTGTAAACGTGCCCATCCCTATCCCAGTAGGCTATCATAACTTTGGTGGTTGGAAGCGTTCAAAATTTGGCGAAGGGCATATGTTTGGCCCTGACCAAGTCCGCTTCTTCACGAAAGCTAAAACAATCTCAGAAAAATGGTTTGAGGAAAATAGCACATCCACCTCAACATTTGCTTTTCCAAGTAATCATGACTAATCGCACAATACGCTAAAGCCTAAAGCCGTCTCAATTATTTGAGACGGCTAATTTTGTATACAATGACGGATAGAACCCGCAAAGTGACGGATAGAAGTCACGAAATGACGGATAGAACTGGCAAAACGACGGATAGAACCGTCTACTTCCATCAACTTCAAACTTGAAACAATTATTTCTTCTTAGAAGCACCATTTTTTTTCTCCGTTTTTGGCACATCTGTGAAGTCTACTTCTTCACCAGCTTCCATGCTGTAGTTAGGATTACTGTAATTACGGGTATTTGTATCTGTAATAACCTCATCCTCATCATCGAATCGTTTCATAAGAATTGGTATAGAGATTAGTCCAGCTAAACCTACAAGAGCATAAACCCACCTTGACAATACAGCCGTTTGCCCACCAAATAAATAAGCGACTAAATCAAATCTGAAAAATCCTATGAGTCCCCAGTTTATCGCACCGATAATGACTAATACTAAGGCAATCCTATATAATACGCCCATCGTGTAACACCTCCTTCGTTTTTGAGACGTAGCTGTTGTTTGGTAAAGCAATGTGCCTCTCTATTCAGCAAGCAAAACTGCTAAAGCTGTTATAGCAATAGAAGCCAACAATTGCACCGGCCATCTATAGTGCGCTTTTTCAACGTTTGTAATAATAACAGCCGATTAAGCTGTATTTTGACAATCGTCCTAAAGAACACCTGCGATGACGCATTCGTATTTTTTGCAATAACCGTTTTTTTATACAAAGTCCTGCTAGCGATGAAAAGTGAATCGTATGAATACTGGGAAAAATATTAGCCATCATTACGTTAACAAAAAGTAAGCGCCAAATAATGCAACACTAGTCATTCAGTGAGCATTATTTGGCGCTTATGAAGAAATATTAAATTTGCATCAATATTTATTTTCCGAAGAATTTCTACTCCATCTTTCCCTAATAATAATCAGTGATCATACTACTTTAAACGAGCACGAAAAAGCAACCTGCTTTATTCCGTTAACTTGCTTGCTACACTTACAACGTTCGTTTTTCAGCAATATGCCTGTTTAAGCAACATCTGCAATCGGAAAAGCAGTTGGGCAATGCAAAGATTTCATCATCACATAAATTTCCCTCCATGCACCAATGCCTTTAATCGCCATTAAAGATTTTTTTGGTATGCAGATAATCAGCTTATCCGTATTACGTTATTTGAGTTCATGGCGAAAGTGAGCTTTTTCATGTTGAAGCAGCCATTCCTTTCTCCACAAACCACCTTCATAACCGGTTAATGTTCCATTTGAACCGATAATACGATGGCAAGGAATGACGATACTTAATTTATTTTTACCGTTCGCACTTCCAACTGCTCTGACCGCTTTTTCATTTCCAATGGATATGGCAATCTCTTTATAAGACCCTGTTTCAGCGTAAGATATACCGGTTAATGCATGCCAAACCGCTTTTTGGAATTCTGTCCCTTCAAAGATATAAGGAAAAGTAAATGTAGAGCGTTCTCCCTGAAAATATTCATGCAGTTGCTCCCTACAATCCACTAAAATCTGGGGCGTATCAGCCTGCTGAACATTCACAATATTTTTTTGTGTAGAAAACATGATGGCATGAATGTATTCAATTGAACCAATAATTTCTATTATGCCAATGGGTGATTCGTAATCTAGTTTGTACTGTTTATTCATATAAAGACCTCCATAGATAAAAGGTAGCATAGGCCTGCCAACCCTTCCAATGTGTTGCTATTTGTGAAATTTCCTCTAGTGTTGGTTTTTGCTCTAGTCCTTGTTGAATTTTTAATGCGTTATGTAAACCAACATCTGCAATCGGAAAAGCAGTTGGGCAATGCAAGGATTTCATCATTACATAATCTGCCGTCCATGCACCAATGCCTCTAATGGCCATTAAAGATTTTTTGGTATGCAGATAATCATCTTGTTGTAGTAAACTTTCTTTTGTTAATGCACCACTTGCCATAAGCTGTGCGATACCAATGATGTATTCAGACTTCCTAACGGTAAATTGTAATTGCCTCAATGTATCAACCGAAATGGTAGCGATCTTTTCATATGTCGGAAACAGCCAATAGGTCTCTCCTTCAAAAATTAGATTTTCCCCAAATTGTTCAACAAATCGTTTTTTTAATGTATAGGCGAATGTTAAGTTTATTTGTTGTCCTATGATTGCCCAGACCAGCGCTTCGAATAAATCTGGCATGCCCATCAGCCGTAATCCGTAATATTTTTGCGCAAGAGGCTGCAAAATGGTATCTTTCTGCGCCATTTCGTAAAATTGCCTCAAGTCTTGAGCTAAATCAAACCATGCCCATAAATAGGCGGCAATTTTTTCGCGAGTGCTTCGTGAGGGTGACGTAAGAGGGAAATCCACCTGAATCGAATTTTCGTTATACCCAATTTTACATAAAATGAATTCTTCATCGAATTTTAGTAACTTATATAAATAATCACCATTTATGCGATGCAGGAGCTCTTGCTCGGACCGTCCTAAAAACACCAAGCATTGCGTAAAATCGAATGCGCTAGGTGTATGCATTTCTATATAGGATTTACAATCAGACCAATTCATATCCATCACTCCTTATCTATGAAGATTGCGATATTCTGTAGGGGAACAATGATTTAAACGTCTAAATACTTTATAAAAATTGGATGGACTTTGAAAGCCAATATCATAACAAATTGCTAGCATTGTCCAATCTGTGCTTTTTAGAAGATGTGTTGCTTTGTCAATTCGTATTTTTTCTAAATATCGACGTGGTGTTTCAGCAGTTTCTTGTTTAAATAGGCGTTCAAGATAAAACGGGCTAATACCAACATTGTTAGCAATATCCTGTAATGTTAGCTGTTGTTTATACTCTTTTATCAAAAAAGTTGTTACATTTTTGATGAGTTGAGTATGTGGAGAATTTTCAACCTCGGGCTGGCACCTTTTACAAGCACGAAAACCAGCTCGTTCAACTGCTTGAATATTATCATAAAAATCCACGTTGATTTTTTTCGGCTTTCTCGATTTGCATGAGGGCCGGCAATAGATTTTAGTGGTTTTCACAGCAGTATAAAATTGTCCATCATAAGTGTCATCACATGCGATAATTTTATCCCACATTTCATCAAAAGTAAGATTGATGTTATGCTCCACTGCATTCCCTCCCGTGTTTAGCTATTGTTCATATAAAAATGAAGTATCCTGCGTTTCAATTAATTGTTTGGCATTCTTTGTCATATAGGCAATAATTTTATCTGATAATGCATTGCCAAAGCTAAAACGTTTAACCCCTAATTCTTTAAGAATAGTACAATTCGTTATTCCAGGTAAAGACATTAGATTTATCGGTGCATCAACGGTCAACGTCAGCTCTCTTATTTGCTGATAATCTGTCATCCCTGGAATAAATATACCGCTAGCTCCACTTTCCACATAAGCTTTCGCTCTATTTAATGTTTCGAGAAAAGGCTGCTCCTCAAGAAAATAAGTATCCGTCCTAGCATTAATATAGAAATCTCGAAAGCCATGATGATCTAACATGGTTCTCATTTGTGCTAAAAGGTTACAATGTTCCTTTATTGTTCTAAGTCCCTTTTGTTCTTTCAGTGAATCCTCTATATTAATACCAGCAACGCCAACATCTGCAGTCCTTAAGACATTTTCAAGAATCGTTTCGGTGGTATTGCCATAACCAGCTTCAATATCTGCCGAAACGGGTATATTTACATTTTCTGCAATCGTTTTAATAATAGCTAAATGTCTGTTAAAATCTATTAATTCACCGTCTGCGTAACCAAGTGAGTTGGCAATTCCCCAGCTTGTTGTACCAATTGCTGTGAAACCCGCTTTTTCAAGCGTTAACGCAGATAGTAAATCCCAGGCATTCCCTATAAATAATAGCTCTTGTGATGCATGTAGCTCATTAAATGCTTGTATTCTAGTCATGTTCTTGCCTCCCAACTGTTTATAGCCCTCATAGTAACAGGGATTCCGTCTCCATTTCGTCCTCATTCTTGCTATTATGGTCTTGACAATCAATTGATCAAAAAAAGAAAGCATACTAATCGTAATCAACTTATCTTGGTTATCTTATTGAATACAAAAATCGTCAACGACAGTATGAGCCGTAATGATGATAGGCACATAAATAAAAAATGTATGTATAAGAAGTAAACAAATAAGACCACCCATCAGAGTGGTCTTATTTGTTATGTATTCTTCAACTAAACCAGCTAATAGGTTGTCAATATCTATTTGTAAAATGGCACTTTTCTTTATGTTATACTGTTTTTGGGCATACCAAATAGCCCTCCAAGTGCATTGTGGAAGGCTTTTCATCTAATGGTCAATTTAATAAATTAAGATAAATCAAGGAAAACTTCTTTCCTCTTTAATAAAGCATATATCCATTGAAGAAGTTTATTAATACAAGCAACTAACGCAAATTTTGAAGGTTTTCCTTCTGACCGTTTCTTGTCATAAAACACTTTGAGTTTTTTATTTCTAGAGCTTCTTATTCCACACAAAACAGCTAAATATAAACTGTGCCTTAGCCTACTAGAACCACGTTTAGTAATCCGATTCGTTGTCGCTGTGAATTTTCCTGACGAATAAACACTCGGATCAATTCCAGCGTAGGCCACCAATTTCTTAGGGTGATTAAACCGA
The DNA here is from genome assembly GCF_049058285.1 of Lysinibacillus sp. UGB7. Lineage (NCBI taxonomy): Bacteria > Bacillati > Bacillota > Bacilli > Caryophanales > Bacillaceae > Lysinibacillus > Lysinibacillus sp. UGB7. Next base: position 13,209 of record NZ_JBMGUV010000036.1, on the reverse strand, counting down.
TCCATTTCCCCAATTTCAGAAATAATCGTTGCAGCGATCTTTTCATCGATTCCAGGGATTGATTGGATAATCTTATATTCTTCTATTTCACTTGCCAGGGATATCATTTGGCTCTCTAATTCCGAAAGGTGTCCTTGGTATTGAAATAGGATATCAATATACATATGCAGATTAAATAAGTGACTTTGATACATCACCTTCTGAAAAGGATTTTGATGGGCTGAATCTATCAGTTTTCTTGCCTTTTCTCTTGCCCATAGGGCAGAACGACTCGGACAATACTCACGTATACTATTTGATAGATTATCCTTGTTAGATTCTAGAACTTTTTCTGACGTTGGATATTCTTTCAATATCAACAAAGAGACTTTAGAAAAAAGATCTCCAAAAACTTTTCTATATTCAGGGAAAACCTGATCTAAAATAGTATGAAATTGCAGCTTAGCTTCCACATACATGTTCGTTATAATCTCCTGTTGTCTCGATAGATTACGAAGGTTTAGAAGCTGAATCCCTCTCATTTTATAAGGTTCAAATTCCTCTTTGTAATAGAGAACACATAATTGATAGGCATCGAAGGCATCTGTCTTTACCTTTCTTAAACTTGACTTCTTTGCTTGATAAGAGATGATTGGATTTAACAAAATATAAAGTATTTCATTTTCTTCTAAGCATTGAATAATCGGTGTATGATAATGACCTGTTTATTCCAAAATGACAACAGGCTTACTCCCTGTTATCGATCTAATTTCTCCTAAAAATCCTATAAACTTGTCTAACTCTTCACGATTATGCTTAATTGAAAAATTTCCCCCATACGGCTTTCCTTTTTCTAAAAAAGCTTGTACTTCACTTTCATCTTTAGCTACATCAATACCCACTACTGGGTTCATTTTTTCTCCTCCTACAGCGTATTCACCAGTAACCCCTATTACCTCCAAGTACGAGATCTAAGTCCCAACCAGCCTCAAACATATTTCTACAAGTAGGGGGTGAACAGTTTAGTTGACGGGATCAATGTCCCACGACCCCGTACGTTCTACCCTGGCTACTGTTAGATTAAATCTAAATAAAAAAAGTTCAACCAGAAAGTTCTGGCTGAACTATATAATACGAACGCCCCCGTTAGCCATCCATGTAGCGCAAAACCAGCGCTACACCACAGAGAATGAAAGATTATTACGTTCTTTCATGGGAGTTTAAGTGTATTCATTCACAAATTAAGTTGATTTTGCCTAATCACATTTTTATACTGCTATATTTTTTAATTATTGTAACTAAAACCGCAAGAAGAAATACGATAAGACTATTTATTAGTAAATAATAGGCAAGATTCAACCCATAGAATACCGCAAAGGCATCACGAATAATAAATAATGCTAATGCACCTCCTAGTCCACCAAATACACCTGCTAGTAGTAATATTATGAAAGCAGCAAAATATAGGTTTTTCCCTTTTTTGAAAAACACAAACCCAATCACATTTGCAATAACGATAAAAAAGCCCATAAGTATTATGAAAAAACTATCCATTTAACTCTTCCTCCATAAAAACATACTTTACCAGTAAAACTAAAAACATTGTTGAACTATTCTGCTCCGTTAGTTCAATAAAGAAAAAAGGGCTGCCTTAGCAACTCAATGGTCTTTAATTAACACACCTCGTTAGTTGAATTTGAACTAATCTTTCAGAGGAATTAATTAAAGAGTGAATGAATTTTTAATACCCAAGCAATAATACGCCATCGTTTAGAAACATACTGACTTCTTTTTCTTTTTTACACTATCGTAAATTTGCAAAGCAGTTTTTTTTGGAGAAGTAACCCAAAACTTTTTATCTTTATCGCCTTTAGCCATATTCGTATCAACGAACCCGCATTTAATATCGGTTACTAAAACGGTTACCTTCTGCATCTTTAACTTTTGACGAATACTGATTAGGTAATTAGAAACAAAGGTTTTTGAAGCATTGTACGCAGGTACAGTAGGATTCGCCATTACGGCTCCAATTGAAGATATCCCTACTATATGTCCAGAATTTTTTGATAAAAAATACTTATATGCAACATTAGGCATTACTACAAATCCTGAAACATTTACATCGATTGTCTCTTTTTCAAAATCTAAGTTCAAATGAGGGTTAAGATGGCCCACACCAGAGCTAATAATAATTAAATCCATCCCTTCCATCTCTTGTAGAAGGTTCTTCGTTTCATCAATGTGTGAAACATCGATACACTTGATAAATGATTTATGCGGTAATTTTTTTGAAGTGCAAGTAGATTATCTGTCCTTCTTGCAACTAACCCAACTATATACCCATCATACGATAAAACCTTTGCAACTTCTTCACCAATTCCAGAACTTGCACCAATGACTATTGCCTTTTTAATATTGTCATCCCTTTTCTCCTTAAAAAGGCGTAGTAATACCTTTCTTTATTCTTCCTAACGAAATGATCAGCCTCTCTCATTCATAGCAATTATTTATTCTCATCAATACCAACTATGTAAATGAAAAGCATTCTTTAATAAGAGTATACTTCGTTTTACTAAATATACAAATTGAAGAAAAAAAAACCAAGTTTAAAATGATTGCAAAAAGGCAGTTGAAAGTTCGATTCAACCGAACTTTCAACTGTAAACTCAAATATTGTTTTTTTCAGTGCCCTCTAAATGCCCCTTTTTATCTATTTTCTCCTCTAAAACTAGAGATTAATAAAGATCAGTAGAAGGACTAACTGGAGGAGTAAGTCCTGAAAGAACAGGCGTTACTACACTACCCGCCGCAAGACGGATTTGTTGAACTTGTAGTACTTTCACAGTAAGATCCAGTACGATTTTTTCACGCAATGTGCTGAAAGTACCTTCAGGTCTTGCCATAGTTGGTGAAAAATCAAGTTCAAAGAAGTTTGCAGCTACTAACTCGCCAAATGGTTGTTCATTGTATTTCACGAGGTTTTGGAAGAAAAACTTATCCAATCGAGCATCCAGTTGGGTATGTTCATTAAGGAAGTTCACTTCGGCAAACTCGGAAATTCCTAAGATTGGAGTAGGGCCTCCAGCTTCTTGTGGGAAAGTGAGGTCTGCAAAACCAGAAAACGGAACATCGGCAATTCTATCTCGAAGTGCCCCATTACATTCTGCTGAAGCATATTCTATATTTTTACGAATATGTCCTGCTACAAATAATTTAGCCCGTGTTACCCTAAAAAAGTCAGTGCCAGCAATACGTGTAAATCTAACCGGTACCAGTTTAACTTGATTCAGGAATACATTTTTTTTCACTCTTTTGATTTCAGTTGCTGCAGGATTAAGCGTAATATCTGACTCCACAACAATTTGAAGTGTTGGTTCTGCAAGAACTACCGGTATTTTAATAATTGGAGTGGAAAGCGGTGAAGCGATGACTGGGGTATTCGCACTAGATAATGGTGTTTGTTCAGTTGATGATACAGGACAAGGTTGGATCTGATTATCTAATTGATCACTCAAAATATTCCCTCTTTTCATTTAATAGTATAGAGAACTCTCTCTATATAGCTAGAGTATGTAGTAATCAAATCTATGCATAGACGTTTTACTTGTTCTTTTACTCATTTTAATAAAGGGAAATTTTGAGCTAAGAGATAGGTTTTTAATTATCCTCTAGTCCCTTGGCTATCATAATTGCCTCGAATTTGCTATACTTGTGTACCTTTGGAAGGATGAAATAATTGTTTCGAATAGCTTTTAAATAGCCGTCTAGAATCGGTAAAAAAACCTTTGGCTTAGAATCGTGTACTTCCTTGCTTTCCCTTCCAAAGCTATTCCTTGGAATGCTTCTTCAGGTTGCTCCACAATAGTTTCATATTATTCATTAATCTATAAATTCGAAACGACCATATAATTGTTCCCAAGCCCACTCCTGATTTAATCCAGACGCAATGATTTCGGAAAAATTTAAGTGGTATGGATTAAGCTCTGCCATTGCTTTAACCTATCCAAGCAGCTTCTAACTGTTTTTTGTGTACTCATAATACGTAAACACGATTATTTATTCATCAAAAGAAAATATTGATTAGATAAACACCTCCATTCCTTTTTACAACTAACATATTATAGATTGTAGAAAGGAGGGTTTTTTATGGGATATTCCGGAAATGTAGGTAATTACAACAACAATTGTTATTACGGAGGCTATAATAGCGGTGGCTATGGTGGCGGTTCCTCATTCGTCCTAATTGTTGTTCTATTCATCCTTTTAATTATTGTCGGCGCTAGTTTCTTGTATTAATCTTTATAATCCTCCGTTGCTTGTTAACACCGCATTGAAATATATATTATGATATGGCTAATTTAGCCTTACGCCCCCTTATTTCAGGGTCACTTTTACAAAGGTGACCTTTTTTCATTAAATCTCTTGATATAACTTGATTATTATTTTTAAAATTTATTTTATTGAATAGATAAATATCGCAACTCCATTTGACAACTATACATATTATAGAAAATAGAAAGGAGGGAAGTTATTATGTCTCAAGATTATAGTAGTGATTATGGCTCTAATTCTGGTTCAAAATTCGCCCTAATTGTGGTTCTATTCATTCTTTTAATTATTGTCGGCGCTAGTTTCATGCATAAATCTTATTAACATTTTAATTTTTCAGGTGTAAAGAGTTAATATAGAAGGCTAGCACCTTCATTATTGGCAACTATCAATAATCTACCTTCTCCCTTCTGCGAATTATCATAATAGTAGTATAATGCAATCTATCAGCTTTATTCACTCCTGTTATGACCAAAGGGTCACCCCCAGCCTGGTGACTCTTTTTTATTCATAAATGTCAAATGTCTAAGTGTACCTGTTTAGCAAACGTAATATGGTAGTGTCATGAGTAATCTACAAATTCAATTCTTTTGTTCACTTCCAAATAGAAACACGCTCCCCATAAATAATTGGTCACTTTTTGAATTGGAAGTGACCTTTTTTTTACTTACAATTTCCTCAAAGTGTTCAGTAACTTACTTCATGAACACGAGCCAATGTGTCTTACTTCTACGATTACTGAAAAGTGGACTAACACCAATCGCTTTTAAAACTTAGCCAAGTTTTATTTGGTCCTCATTCCACTTAAAAATAAGTGTTCCGTTTGTCTTCAAAACTCTCATACATTCATTGAATCCTTTTGAAATATCACCTTGCCAAGTATCTTCATCAAGTCCAACCATGATTCCTCGCCTGCTTTGAATAAATGTGGCGGATCAAAAACGACTAAATAAAAACTGGTGTCCTCAAATGGCATGTTTCTTAAATCCGCTAATATATATGGATTAACCTCTAATTTTCGACCATCACATAACGTATCGCTTGTTTGGCGAATATCCATATACAGTGCATCTTCATTTTGTTTGTCGAACCAAAATTTCAATCACTCCTTACGCAAATTGGAAGCTGCTATTGATTTTAATTTTCTATTTCCAGTATTCTACAGCGTTCTTTCTATCATTTACCATTTCTCTCAACAGGTTGATGCCTTTATCACCTCATCTACGCATCGAGTCGAAGTAACTCGCTACACTGTGGATTTTTACGAGTAAACCTGATGAAAACTAGAGTACCCAGAAAAATTAAACGGCTTGAGTCCATTAAAATATAGGGCTCAAGCCGTTTAAGTATTTTATTATTTTGACTGTCTCCTTGTCAGAGAGCAGTTTTTTATGCTGCACTATTACTTACAAAGTCATCAAATTAGTATGTTTCGGATTGTCATACTCTCTATTTTTGTACTTTTGGAGCAGGGTAGTCAAAACCCTTCGTATCCACTTCGACCTTTTTCATTTGCTGATCTTCTAACGGCTTATTTGCACTATCTCGGTCAGCGGCAACAATTGCATCAACTGTTTCCATTCCCCCGATTACTTTCCCAAAAGAAGCATAATCACCGTCAAGGTTTAGTGCTTCTTCCACCATAATAAAAAATTGAGATCCTGCAGAATTCGGATCATCTGTCCGTGCCATTGAAATAACACCACGTTCGTGTTTTAGATTATTTTCAAAACCATTTGAAGAAAATTCACCTTCAATGGAATATTCTGGTCCACCTGATCCATTTCCTAAAGGATCTCCACCTTGAATCATAAAACCAGGGATAACTCGATGGAAAATCAGACCATCATAGTACCCTTCTTCAACTAAGGAAATAAAATTAGCTACCGTATTGGGAGCTGTAGAAGGCTCTAATTCAATCACAATTTTTTCATCATTGCTCATGGTAATCGTCACAATCGGATTTTCTTTCACAGCTGATGAATAATCTGTTTTTTTGCCTGATTCCTTAGCCGTCTTCTCCTCTTCTGCTGATGTGCCACAACCCGTCAAAACAAAAGCTACTGCCATCAGACTAAAGACAAAACAAAATACTTTATAACGCCCTGACATATTCTTGTCAACTCCTCTAAATAATCAGTTTACTAATAGATAACCTACACTACTTTATATATGCACTGATATTGAACTCTAACGTTTCACAAAAATCCCCTAAGTCTTAATTTAGGGGATTTACAGTTATTTCTGCCAATTACTTAATTCTTTCAACAACTCAGGCAACTGCAATTTCTTGACATCAATTGGCGGCAAGGCCTTAATAAATTCCTTGCCATATGATTTTGTGCTGATGCGGCGATCCAAGACGATAAAGGCACCTTTGTCTTGTGATGAGCGGATCAACCGACCAAAGCCTTGTTTAAAGCGCATGATAGCTTCCGGTAATGACAGTTCATTAAAGGAGTTGTGCCCTTGCGCTACTAGGTGTTTCGCACGCGCTTTAAAGACAGGTTCCTCTGGTGACGAGAACGGCAGACGTACGACAATGACAGAGGCAAGTGCGTCGCCTGGTACGTCAACACCTTCCCAAAAGCTGTTTGTACCAAAGAGCACCGCATGACTAAATTTTTGGAATGATTTTAGGATGCGCATGCGACTACCGCCTGTAACGCCTTGTGCAAAGAGCATGTAGTCGTCGAGCAGCTCACTGTCTTGGATGAGCTCAACCGTTTTTCGTAACATGTCCTGCGCTGTAAATAGCACGAAACAGCGTCCTTCCGTCATACGAACTGTGCGTGTGATGGCGTGCGCAACCGCTTCAATATATTCATCCTGCGTGACATGTTGAATATCCGGCATATCTGTAACGATATAGGCCTTGGCACCGGCATAATACGCTGGTGGTGCCTGTAATTGTACTACTTGTACACTATCGGAAATGCCGAGTTGTCGTGTAACAAAACGTTCATTACCTGGCACAGTTAACGTCCCTGATGTCCACACGATACTTGCTTGTCTTCGAAGTGGTGCAAGTACTTTTTCAATAATTGGCGTCACATTAATGGGCTTTTTATAGACACACAGACTACCTGGTACACTGCGTAAATCAAACTCAAGCCATACAGAATTATCTTCCTGTGGGGCAAGGAAAATTTCTTCCCATTCGACGACTTTCAGCTTCATTTCGTGAATCCAATAATGCCACTCTGATAAAATGAAAATTTCATTTTTATCTAATTGTTCGATATCGTTGTCAAAGGCTTGGCCCGCTTCCGTTGCTAGGTCTAACCACTGCTGGAGAAGCTTGCTAACGTGCAAGAATGGCTCTTTCGCCAAAGATACGTCCTCCAAAAACAAGGTGCATTTGCTACCTATTTGCTTGCCCTTTATTTGTTGCTGCATTCTTTGTACGGCACGCTGAATGGTCTCATCAAAAACACGTTGAAGGCGGATAAATTGTTTATCAAGTTGCTGTAAGTGTTGCATGGGTACGCGCTGTTTTTTCTTGGCAGCTTGGCTAAATTGCTGAAAGAGCGCTGTGTCCTCCATTGTACCAATTTGTCCAAACACATATTTCCACTGCGTATAGGATAAAACTGTTTCATCTTGTTGCATGGCAGATTGAATAAATTGATGAGCCTCATCGATAATCCAACCGTCAATTTGTGTAAAAATAGGTGTTTGGCGTACTAAATCGCTGAGTACCATCGAATGATTGGTTACAATACAATCAGCTGCTTCACTATTTTTTAACGCTTGTTCATAGAAATCGAAGCCCTTTGACGGTTTTTCATCTGGCATTTTACGAATTTTTTCTAAAAATAACTGCCCTCCGCCTGATACATTAAGCTCGCTTAACACACCCGTTTCCGTTTTGGTAAGCCATACGAGCAGCTGTAAAATCGTAAAGGTATCATCATAGGATTCGTCCGCATAGGCCATATACTGTTCAAAGCGTGTGAGGTCAATATAATGCTGCATCCCTTTTAGGACAGCAATATTGACCTTTGTGCCGAGGATTCTTTCAATTTTCGGAAGTTCCTCTTCCACAAGCTGTTCCTGTAAATGTGCTGTGTACGTACTGATGGCAATTTTTTTATTGTGTGTACGGGCATATAAAATGGCAGGTAACAAGTAACCGACCGTTTTGCCGATGCCTGTTGATGCCTCAATGACACATTCTTCTTTATCGTTAAGCGCCTGCCAGATCGTGTCCATCATCGCAAATTGTGCTGGTCGTTGCTCGTAATTCGGCAAAGCTTTTGCCATGAGCTCCTCTTTATCGACAGCTGTTTGTGGGTAAGGTGCTAATTCCAGCTTATTTGCATATTTTTTTCGTCCATCACAAATAGCAAAATTACGGAAATAGGAAACGTTGTCATGTGTTGTGACATGTTGACGTTTAATTTGCAGTGCCTCAAAGAACAGCTGAGATAAATTTGATTTTAAACGGAACGAACGCTTATGCATTTGTTCGAGTGTCAGTTGAGGTAGACTAAGTAGCTCCTTCCAGCATTGTTTGAAAAGCTCAGCCGTGGCACGTGCGTCATCATCCGCTCGATGTGCGTTGGCTAGCTCAATATTTAAATCTGCTGCTAAATCACCTAGCTTAAAGCTTAATGACATAGGGAATAAGATTTTCGCTAGTTCAACAGTATCCATTTTCTTGCCTTGCCATTTTGGTAAACCCGCTCGCTTAAACTCTGCTTGTAAAAAGGATAAGTCAAAATCCGTATTATGCGCGACAAACACACAATCGGTAATTAGTTCATATATGTAGTCGGCATGCGCTTCAAACGGTAAGGCATCCTTTACATCCTCATCCGTAATTTGCGTTAAATCTTGAATGAAGGATGGAATGGCTTTACCTGGATGAATAAACTTCGTATACGTACGCTCAATTTCCCAATCCTTCATAATAACAATGGCAATTTGAATCATCCGGTCACCATTTGCAGGCGAATGACCAGTTGTCTCCAAATCTACAATTGCATACTTTTGACTTTCCATCATACATCTCAACTCACAGTTCACATTTGATAGATGAATTTTATCATAAAACTATGTATCAGGTCATGCTTCTGTCGTTTTTCATTCGCTTCTTTTGAGTGATTTAAGCGTTTAGTCAGAAAGGTTGAGCGGTTTTCATGAAAAACTGGGCTACTTCAATTCTTCCTGTTGAAGCTGTTCAATACTTTTATTCTTTTATCCTCTATTAAGAGTTTCAATCTGTTTTATTGTTAGAATGAAGCAAGAGGCATTTTTTAAAACAGAAAAAAATCCTGAGGTTTTTGTAAAAGTTCCCCATTATTCCCAGATCGAAATGGAGAAAGAGTAATTTATTGCATTGCATATAACGAAGCATCTAGCCCATCGTTTAGAAATATAATTGTCATATTATTTTAAAAAACGAAAGATGGAATGAAAATTCAATTTCACTCCATCTCTTTAAACAAACTTATTATTTGTGAACAGCTTCGATGATGATGATTTCCAACTAGAAAATTATTCGACGAAAAAAGACAGCAAAACACTGTCTTAGTAAGAAGATAATATACACGTTGTTATAGATACGAATATTAAAAACACTTATCTAGTTTTTTAGGGAATTAACTCTACTTTTACCTTTAGTTTTATATCTGTAGGAGGCTCTTCCTCTTCTACTACGGAATATATGACATAAGCTCCTTCAGGTAATCCGTCAAATACCTGTTCAAAACTTTCTTTACTTTTTAAAATACCATTTGCGACATTTATTTCTCTATCTACATTTTGAATTTTGTAAAAAAAGCTTTCAGTACCAGTATTTAATAAGGATATTTTAAATGGAACACTACCAGCATAAGTAAAATATGATTTACTTTCACCTATAGGAGATGCTATTTCTGCATCAATCTCAATAGGGTGAAAACCTCCCTTTGGTTCTTCGTCTTTCTCCTTAGGAGTAGTGTCAAAGAAAACAGGTTCGTTTTTTTCAACTTGTGACGCTACTTTTGAAGATGATTCTTCTGTTTTAGATGAAAATGTATTACACCCTGATAAGAGCACAATAAAAATACAGAAACAAGCTAATTTATAAATTCTCATAACTTCCCCTATCCGAATTAGTAAATATTTGTAATTATACCATAAAGCACACATTGTTCTAAAGTATAAAAAAGATGAAAAGACTCTTTGTCCTTTCCTTCTTTATCTATCCCGACCAAAATTTTCTCCTCCCCTAATCACATATAGAGCACCAAGAAAAATCATGTCACCTCTATGAAATCTATAGCAATGAGATGATTTTTAATCAATCTGTAATATAAATAATGAACGTTACAAACTCTAAATTCGAAGATGATGTCATCTCGATACTTACGAAAATCGTCAAGCAAGGGTTACTATTACAAATTTTTTTGAAGTCATATATTCAGATATTTCTCAAAAATGAATTAATTTTTTATCGGATTTTGTCGGATTTCGTAAGTCCTCCGTATTATACAAGTAAGACATGTCTTAAAAATTTAATATTTGGAGGTACGAGGTTTTGAGGAAGAAATTTAAAATCAGTTTAGCCACGCAAATTTTAGTCGGTTTGATTTTAGGTATTATTGTTGGCGGTATCTTTTACGGAAACCCTAAAATTGAAACATATTTACAACCATTAGGGGATGTTTTTCTTCATCTAATTAAGATGATTGTTGTACCGATTATTATTTCGACTTTAATCGTAGGTGTTGCTGGAACTGGAGATATGAAGCAGCTTGGACGATTAGGTGGGAAATCACTTATTTATTTTGAAGTTATTACAACGGTAGCAATTGTTGTCGGATTACTTTCCGCGAATCTTTTCCAACCAGGCGCTGGCCTCAATATGAACGAGCTTTCTCAAGGAGATATCTCGAAATACGTTTCGACAACTGAGGAAGTACAACATGAAGGACCTTTCGATATTATTGTAGGTATTGTACCAACAAATATTATCCAATCTATGGCTGAAGGTGATATGCTTGCGATTATCTTCTTCTCCGTTATCTTTGGTCTGGGTGTTGCTGCCATCGGGGACCGAGGTAAGCCAGTTTTAGGCTTCTTCCAAGGTGTAGCTGATGCTATGTTCTGGGTAACGAACCTCGTGATGAAATTCGCTCCAATTGGGGTATTTGGTTTAATTGGTGTAACCGTTTCCAAATATGGATTCGCTTCTCTAATACCACTTGCTAAACTTGCTATACTTGTTTATGCAACAATGCTATTCTTTATCTTTGTCGTTCTTGCACTTGTGGCAAAATTCGCAGGTGTCAGCATCTTCTTCTTAATTAAAGTATTAAAAGATGAGCTGATTTTAGCATTCTCAACAGCAAGTTCTGAGGCTGTGTTACCTCGAATCATGTTAAAGATGGAGAAATTAGGTGCTCCAAAGGATATCGTATCCTTTGTTATTCCAACTGGTTACTCCTTTAACTTAGATGGTTCAACACTTTATCAAGCCATTGCTGCCTTATTTATCGCTCAAATGTACGGCATTCACCTAAGCATTGGTGAACAAATTACGTTAATGCTTGTATTAATGGTTACATCTAAAGGGATTGCAGGTGTTCCAGGCGTATCCTTCGTTGTACTTTTAGCAACTTTAGGTACTGTCGGCATTCCAATTGAAGGTTTAGCATTCATCGCAGGTATCGATCGTATCCTTGATATGGGACGTACAGTCGTTAACGTAATTGGTAACTCACTTGCGTCATTAGTAATGGCGAAATGGGAAGGCCGTTTCGATACAGAAAAAATGAAAAATTACTTTAAAGATAATGGAAACCTAGCATAAAAATTATCACGTTATATAGCATTGCACTGACCTAAAAATAACACAAATAAAAACACCTTACGTTGAAAAATGGGGATTGAATACCAAGAAATCAGCGTAGGGTGGTTTTTCTATGGATACAAGAATGTCCGAAATGCACCGACTTCATCACCCTGTTAGGAAGCAATATACATTTTATCCAGGTATCATTTGTCTCCGAAAAAGGTCCATTTTTTTATTACAGGCAGGACACATTTCTAATAGATAGCGTTTATGTTCAAAACAAATATTTATTGATTTTATATACAAGATTAGAGGATAATAGATAACTTTCTCATGATTCATCCAATTTCTTATGCAATCAGGACACCAAGAAAAGGATTCTTTTAGTAGATTTCTGAACAGGATTATATCTTTTAGTTTATATAAGGTAAGGTTGGACAGATCTTCTCTTTAGGTTAATATTTCCATTAATTTAATTAATTAGATTGCATTGTCCGTGAACCCATTTATTGTTTTAGCTCCTTCATAAAAACTATTACCTCCATAAATAGTGCTTCTTTTTAAATAGTCTTTATTCATTTTAGGAATTACTATCTTATTTATCAGGTCGCCAACATTGATGTTATGTTCATATGCGACTCTAATTAAATAACTACTAAAACTTTCAACTAATCCTGTTCCTATGCCGACTGGTTCCATATTGTATAAAACACTCGCTGTATATGAATGTTCTAGCAATAAATTACACCCTCAATTCTTATAAACTTTGTTTAATAACCCCTTAGATTGAAATAATAAAGTAAAATATAAATATATTTATAGACAAGTAATCTAACAATTATTCAAAACTGAGAATGGACTCAATTGCCAGCAGCACTGTTTGTTGGAATACGTCTAAAGCATCCTTCTCATTCCGAACATAACTATAAGCAATCCTATAAAGTTTCTCTTTTTCTTGTTTAAGTAAAAACAGCAGTGCTTCTTGGTCCCCTCAGATTGATTGTTTTACTTTCTTTTCGTTAATCGTCATGTTTTTTCACCATCCTATCTATTAGAGAGTGTACTTTCAAAAAAAGATGCACTTTTTTGAAATAAAAAAGACCTATTCAAATGAATTT
>NZ_JBMGUV010000035.1:0-55170 GCF_049058285.1 Lysinibacillus sp. UGB7 | reverse complement strand
TGTAAAAAGGTCAAAGAGAAATCTTTGGCCTTTTTTTATTTTAATTGAAATAGTAATGAGGAAGACTATTTTGTTTGGCACTAGAACGGAAAAAAGTGTTTGATTAAAGAATAATAGTATATCCATATTGTATTGGCATTGATTGAAGTTGTTAGGTGCTAGTCTATAAAGACATTAGAAAAGTTATTTTTAATGGAGTATAGTGGGGAATTTGAAGAAAATTATGAGATGCAAAATTTGAGAGAATTAAAGTCAATACTCTTGGCGTATTAAAAGCAAATGATAGACTCCGTCTAAGAAGTATAAGATGACAATAATGTCTACCCTTTATAATGAATCATATTGCGAGGAGGCGATCTTATCTATTTTGTAGGATCGCTTTTTTATCTAGCTAGAATCCCGTATAATTAAAGGACAATATAACGGAAATGGGTGTCTTGTTTTGCAAAAGAAAAAGCCAATTGTGGAAGGATTAGAACGTTTTCGACAACAACAAAATATATCTTTTCATGTGCCAGGTCATAAGCATGGTGAATTGTCTCATTTGCCGCAAGCTTTTAAAGATGTAATGCGTTATGACGTGACCGAATTATCAGGTCTAGATGATTTACATCATCCAGAGGAAATGATTTTAGAGGCAGAGGCTTTACTGGCTGAAACATATGGTGCGATGAAAAGTTTCTTTTTAGTAGGAGGCACAACTGTTGGGAACTTAGCAATGATTTATGCCACGTGCCGAAAAGGCGATAAAGTTATTGTACAACGTAATGCACACAAATCTATTTTCCATGCTATTGAGCTTGTTGGAGCAAAGCCTATATATGTTTCACCGCTTTGGGATGATCAAACATTAACAGCCACACATATTTTATTTAAAGACCTTAAAGAAGCAGTGGATAATTATCCAGAAGTGAAGGCAGTTGTTTTAACGTATCCTACTTATTATGGTATGGTTTCAAAAGAACTGCAGCAACAAATTGCCTATTGTCATGAAAAAAGGATACCTGTCTTGGTAGATGAAGCGCACGGAGCTCATTTTAGTGTTTGTGCATTATTTCAACCTTCTGCATTAACATATGGGGCAGATGTTGTAGTGCAATCTGCGCATAAAACATTACCTGCCATGACAATGGCATCGTTTATGCATGTTAACTCACAATTAGTTGATGTTGATAAAATTAATCACTACTTACGTATGCTACAATCCAGCAGTCCGTCCTATTTATTGTTAGCATCTTTAGACGATGCACGCTATTATGTACAGACATATATGGAGAGTGATGGTGCATATATAATAGAGAAAAAAAATCAGTGGGTAGAAGCATTACGTGCCATTGGTTCGCTGCAGGTAATCGAAGTAGATGATCCTTTAAAGTTATTGCTTCGTGTGGATGGTTATAATGGTTTCCAATTACAAGAGGCATTAGAAGCTAAACATGTTTATGCGGAGCTAGCAGATGCTCATCAAGTGTTACTTGTATTACCACTTTTGAAGCTTGGACATATCTATCCATTTGCCGAGATACGTGTGCGTATTAAAGATGCTGTGACAGCGTTATTATGCACAGAAAAAAAAGAAATACTAACTGCTACGCAAACAGCGTATCATTTTATTGCCATTTCCGAACCTACTTACACGTTCGAGGAAATAGCCGATATGGATAAGGAATGGCTTCCGTATATGCGTGCAATGGGACGAACTGCTGCAAGTATGATTATACCTTATCCGCCGGGTATTCCATTATTAGTTCCAGGAGAAAAAATAACAGTGGCAAAGTTGAGTCAGCTTGAGGAGTTATTAGCAACTGGTGCAACTTTTCAAGGAAATCATCGCTTAGAAGAAAAAATGATCGAGGTCATGAAATAGTTGGAGGCAATAACAGTATGAAATGCAATTTATTTATAACATTTGAAGGGCCAGAAGGTGCTGGAAAAACAACAGTCATTCAAAAGATTACTGAGCGATTTGCAGAAAAAAATATAAATGTGTTAGCGACAAGAGAGCCGGGTGGCATTGAGATTGCTGAAAAAATTCGTACCATCATTTTAAACCCGGCACATACGGCGATGGATGAACGTACAGAGGCGTTATTATATGCAGCAGCGAGAAGTCAACATTATTTTGAAAAGGTACGACCAGCTTTAGATGCTGGTAAGATAGTTATTTGTGATCGCTTTATCGATTCATCTTTAGCTTATCAAGGATATGCACGTGGTATTGGTGTAAATGAGGTATTATCTATTAATGAGTTTGCCATTGGGAAGGAATTACCGGATATTACAATTTTATTTGACCTTGCACCAGAAGTTGGTTTAGCGCGTATTCATGCACATGATGAACGCGAAGTGAACCGTTTAGACGTTGAAAGCTTGGCCTTCCATGAGAAGGTTCGTGAAGGATATTTACAATTAGTTGAACGTTACCCTGAACGTATACGTGTTATCAACGCAGACCAAAATATTGAGCATGTTATTGAAGATGTATGGTCATTATTGACTGAAGCAATGCAGTAAAAGTGTGAAGTTGTCTACCGTATTGTGATATAATGGTAACATCTAATTAATTTTTGTTTTACAGGTGAAGGCCTTTAAAATAGATTTTCATTAGATGTTAGTGAATCTGGATTGTGATTAAACAATTTTAAAACCTTTCAAGGTTAATTTTATAATAGGGGTGAGTGCGGATGAAGTTAGTCGTAGCTGTGGTGCAAGATCAGGATAGTAGCCGCTTATCGAATGCTTTAACGAAAAATCAGTTTCGCGCAACAAAGTTAGCGAGTACAGGAGGCTTTTTACGCTCTGGTAATACGACGTTTCTCATTGGAACGGAAGACTCCCTCATACCTAAAGTTTTAGATATAATTCGTGATAATTGTCGAGCGCGTGAACAAATGGTTGCACCGGTTTCACCATTAGGCGGTAACGCAGATTCATATATACCTTATCCTGTGGAGGTAGAGGTAGGAGGCGCTACTGTTTTTGTATTACCAATCGAACAATTTCACCATTTTTAAATTTAAATCAGAAAGTACTTACAGATAGAGAACATCGCGTCAGGCTTTGAATTAGTATTGTATGCCCAATGTTAATTTAAGACGCGAGGTTTTCTGTGTGAAATTTTGAATAGATATAGATAAGGGCAAGTTCGTTAAGGCGAATTTGATATGACAGCGTGTGGGGGCGAATACAGCTTGAAAATCAATCAAGATATACGTGTTGGGTTAAATACTAATCGCAAAGAGCCACTACAAAATAATAATCTAAATAACCGATTTGGTGATATGGTCGTCAAGCAAGGTTCTAAATTGCAGACTGAACAGCTAACACGATTATTGGGGGATATTTCTACTGCTGGAGATCGTGTTGCAAGATCCCGCAATTTACGTGAACTTGCTCGATTTAAAATGCTTGTGAAGCGCTTCTTACAGGAAACTGTAGAGCATGGTATGGAATTAAAACAATCACATACATGGAATCGCTTTGGCGAAGGGAGACGCTTAAAAATAATCGAAACGATCGATACTCGTCTCGTGGAGCTTGCACAGGATCTTTTAGATGAAGAAAAGGAAGCAATAGACCTTCTCGATAAAATCGGAGAGATTAAAGGCTTATTAATTAATTTATATATGTAAAACCCGTGTCTTTTCACTTGTAGGCGCGGGCTTTTTTCAAATTTATTCAACAGGAATCCTTACTCCACAGCATATAGGGTGAACTTCAGGGTTCAATTAAACAGTGGATGATAAAAGAGCTGGTTAAGGTCGTTAGCTTAGAGAACACTTTAACCTAGGAAATAATTTTATCTGCCCAAAGCCTAGAAATGTCAGCGGCAGGCACAAAGGTTAATAGAAAACACCATGACTAGTGTTAATCGTTAAATGACCAACATAGTGTTGACTTAAACACAATTCAGAATCAGGACAGATATGTTTATCAGCGCCAAGGCGAAGTGATAACAAAGCGTCAGCTACAGATATTTTGTAGAGACAGGGTATATTACGCCAAGGCGTAGTTGATAGAGGAAGGAATTTAATGAAAATGGCCAAGAATGTTGAAGAGCTATTCACACTACAACCAGTCGTAATGAAACAGCTTCAAACGATTTTTGACAAAAATAGATTGGCCCATGCTTATATTTTTGATGGCGAAAAAGGGACAGGAAAAGCAGATATCATGCAATTTTTTGTCAAATTAATGCTATGTGAGCATCCGCAACATAATGTTCCATGTGAAACATGTCGAAATTGCAGACGTGTTGAATCGGGAAATCATCCTAATATTCATCAAATTTATCCAGATGGACAATTCATTAAAATTGATCAAATTAGAGAACTTATTGCAGAAATGAAGATGGTGGGTGTTGAGGAAGGGCGTAAAATCTACGTACTTCATCATGCAGACCGTCTCAATATTGCATCAGCTAACATGATATTAAAATTTTTAGAGGAACCAGAAGGCGAAGTCACGGCTATATTATTAACTGAGCAAATGCAGTCTATTTTACCAACAATACGCTCGCGCTGTCAGCATATAAAATTTCAGAAAATGCCACGTCAAGTACTGTTAAAGCACTTGCAGGAAAACAATATTCCTCAATCGATGGCTTCTACCGTGAGCATGATGACGAACGAGCTCGAAACGGCTATTTTTTTAGCAAATGATGAGCAGTTTGCACATGCTCGAAAAACAGTGTTAAAATTAGTAGAGGCAATTCGTAAAAATGTACATGAAGCGATGCTCGTTGTACATGAAGAATGGTTGCCACTGTTTAAGGAAAAAGGCGAGATGGAGCAAGCATTGGATTTACTACTATTTGCTTACCGTGATATAGTGTCAATAAAAACTAATCCCGAAGCAGCTTGTACTTATCCAGACATGTTACAGTCCTTTAAAGAAACCGCGTTACATTCGACTTACGAACGCCTGTCTAGTCAAATGGAAGCCATATTACAGGCTCGCGCATCTTTACATCGTAACATGAATAGGACGTTAATGATGGAGCAGCTAATGCTAAATCTGCAGGAGGGATATACATTTGTATAATGTAGTGGGAGTCCGCTTTAAAAAAGCGGGTAAAATATATTATTTTGATCCAGCATCATTTCTACTTGAAGACAGCCAATATGTCATAGTAGAGACAGCTCGCGGTGTAGAGTACGGGAAAGTGGTTGTTCCTCAAAAAGTAGTGGGGGATAATGATGTTGTATTACCACTTAAGCAAGTACTACGGCCAGCAGATGAACGTGACCGTATACAAGTTGAGGAAAATGCGGCTGAGTCAAAGCGGGCATTTGAACTAGCAAGTACAAAAATCATCGAGCATAAACTAGAAATGAAGCTTGTTGATGTTGAATATACATTTGATCGTAATAAAATCATCTTTTATTTCACAGCTGAAGGGCGTGTTGATTTCAGAGACCTTGTAAAGGATTTAGCTTCTGTTTTTAGAACACGTATTGAGCTTCGTCAAATAGGTGTTCGTGATGAAGCAAAGCTATTGGGAGGCATTGGTCCTTGTGGCCGTATGCTATGCTGTTCAACATTTTTAGGTGATTTTGAGCCAGTTTCTATAAAAATGGCAAAAGATCAGAATCTATCTTTAAATCCTTCCAAAATATCTGGACTTTGTGGTCGCTTGATGTGCTGCTTGAAGTACGAAAATGATGAATACGAAGAAGCTAAAGAAGGTATGCCAGACATTGGTGAAATAACAATGACACCAGATGGCCGTGGGAAAGTAGTAGGTTTAAATGTGCTGGAAAGACTCATTCAAGTATATTTACAAGAGCAAGAGCGCACAGCTGAGTATACACTAGAGGAACTACTAGCAGGCGAAAAAAATCTTATATAAGATAGAGAATTAACGAGGTGGCTTGGGTGAAGGACCGTAATTTCTTAGATACCGTTATGGAGTTCGAACAACAGCTCGAAGCAATGCAGGAGCAGTTTAGTGCATTGAAGCAATTTGTAGCGTTAATGATGGAAGAACATAAGGCACTCGAAACAGAAAATCATCACCTTCGTACACGTTTAGAAGAACTGCTTTCGAAAGAAAACATCGTACAAGCTACAAACGAGAAAAAAGAGACTCCATTAGATATTGGCGAGGGATATGATAACTTAGCACGTCTATACCAAGAAGGTTTTCATGTTTGTCATGTTCACTTTGGTAGTTCACGTAAAGGTGAAGATTGCCTGTTTTGTCTATCATTTTTAAATAAACAAAATGTGTAATAGAAGACTGATTCCCGCTTCGGTGGTATCAGTCTTTTGTTTTGTATAGTAGGAGGAAGAATTATGGAAAATTGGTTGAAGGATGATGAAAGGCTGGACTACTTATTGGCAGAGGATTTACGTATTATCCAGAGCCCATCTGTTTTTTCTTTTTCATTGGATGCAGTGCTACTTTCGAAATTTGTCAATGTGCCATATCATAAAGGGAAAATTGTTGATTTATGCTCTGGTAATGGTGTAATTCCATTGTTTTTGAGTGCGCGAACAAAGGGGCAAATTACAGGAGTAGAATTACAACCTCGTTTGTTTGATATGGCAGAGCGAAGTATTCTATACAATAAATTGGAGAAACAAATTCATATGGTGCTTGGTGATGTGAAACAAATTCCATCACAACTTGGTATTGAAAAGTATGATGTTGTGACTTGTAACCCTCCGTATTTTCTAGCTCATGAAGCGAGCGATAAGAATTTAAGTGAGCATTATGCCATTGCACGTCATGAACTTCATTTAACGTTAGAAGAAGCAGTGCAGTCTGCCAGTAAATTATTAAAGCAAGGTGGAAAAGCCGCATTTGTTCATCGTCCTGGTCGTTTACTTGATATAGTCACAGCTATGCGTTTAAATCGACTAGAGCCCAAGCGTATCCAGCTGATTTATCCGAAAGAGGGTAAAGAAGCGAATACTTTATTAATAGAAGGAATTAAAGATGGTAAGCCAGATTTGAAGATTTTAGCACCTCTATATGTGTACGATGCAAACAACGAATATACAGCTGAAGTGAAAGAAATGCTTTATGGAAAAGAACAATAGACATTACTTCTATGTACTAGAATGTGCAGATCAATCTTATTATGCAGGCTATACAAATAATGTAGACAAACGTGTTGCAACACATAATGCAGGTAAGGGTGCAAAATATACAAGAGCAAGAGGTCCGGTGAAATGTATTTATGTAGAGGCCTTTAATACAAAACAAGAGGCAATGCGTGCAGAATATGCTTTTAAGCAATTAACACGGACGCAAAAGACAAAATATGTAGGGAGGAATGAATTATGATATCGCAAAAAAGTACGATGCATGATGGAGGATGTTTATATCTAGTAGCGACACCCATTGGTAATTTAGAGGATATGAGTGTACGTGCACTGCGTATTCTAAAAGAAGCGGATGTGATTGCTGCGGAGGATACACGAAATACGAAGAAGTTATGTAATTATTTTGAAATTGAAACATCGTTGGTGAGTTATCATGAACATAATATAAACGTGGGAGGAGAGAAACTTTTAGGCTTCTTACGTGAGGGAAAAACGGTAGCGTTAGTAAGTGATGCGGGGTTACCTTGTATTTCAGATCCAGGTGCAGATATTGTTGTAAAAGCAATCGAAGAAGGTTTTGCAGTTGTACCAGTGCCAGGAGCGAATGCTGCATTATCAGCTTTAATTGCTTCCGGTTTAACCCCGCAACCATTTTTCTTTTATGGTTTTTTAAACCGTGGTAAAAAAGAACGTCGACAACAATTGGAGGTGCTAAAAAAACGCCAAGAAACGATTTTATTTTATGAGGCACCTCATCGATTAAAGGAAACATTAAAGGATATGGAGCTAATTCTCGGCAATCGTCGTGTTGTACTAGCACGTGAGCTAACAAAGAAATTCGAGGAATTTTTACGCGGTACATTAACAGAAGCAGTAGAATGGTCGCAATCTGAGGAAATCCGTGGAGAATTTTGTATTGTCCTAGAAGGCAATAGCAATGTAGAAGAGGAAAATACAGAAGTAGCATACTGGGAGGCAATGACTGTTGTCGATCATGTCGATTATGTGATTGCTGAATCAGGTGTTACTTCAAAAGAAGCAATTAAAGAAGTAGCCAAATTACGTCAAGTAGCTAAACGTGATATTTATAATGAATACCATAGCGAGTAAATATGAAATCGGTTGTCTCTAAGGAGGCAACCTTTTTTGTTAAGCTAATTATTTATCTTCCATCGTGAGGCATGAAACTACTATAAATTGTCTAAATTCTAAATTGATAATAATTTTAAAAAAGGGTACTCTTAAGGAAGGGAAGTCTGACATGGACAGTATGAGTCAATGTTGAGATATTTCCAATGAGAAATAATTAAATTTCTCATATAAAAAAGCAATTTATAGCAAATAATAAAAAAACACCTAAATCCCCGTTGTCGATTTAGGTGTAGGAAAGTGATTATTTTTTTAAGTTATTTTGAATTTCATTCATTAACATTTCTGCGCCTTCTGGACTTAAAATTAATTTGCCTCCAACTAGACGGAAGTTATCATCAGAAACTTCACCAGTAACAGCACAAGTCATATTAGGCATATATTTCTTTAAGATAATTTTGTCATCATCGACATAGATTTCTAAAGCGTCCTTTTCAGCAATACCTAATGTACGGCGAAGTTCGATAGGAATTACTACACGACCTAATTCATCGACTTTACGAACGATTCCTGTTGATTTCATAATTTTTTTCCTCCTGAAAATTAAAAGTTATATTGGTGTTTCGTCAAATTTCGACATTATTTCCTTGTCTGATAGTTATCATACCAAGTAATGCCATAAACGTCAATTAATTAATACAGCATTAATTTTCTAAGTGTAAAAATTTCTGAGAAGAAAACAGATATATTGGTTTTTTTAAAAGGTTTTTATTATAGATTTAAATTTATAGTAAAAAAGCTTCCTTTAAAATACATTAAATGGATTTATATATTATTCGACAATTTTCGCAATCAATAATCTTTCATTGAAACGAATTTCGTACTTCGTTAGAATAGATAGTATATTGTGAAACAATGGAGGCAGTACTCGTGAGCGAACAAAACAAAACATTCTATATAACAACCCCAATTTACTATCCAAGTGGAAAATTTCATATTGGTACCGCGTATACAACAGTAGCTTCTGATACTATTTCTCGTTACAAACGATTACGTGGATATGATGTACGCTTTTTAACTGGGATGGATGAACATGGTCAAAAGATTCAAGAAAAAGCTACTGAGGCGGGAAAACATCCTCAAGAATATGTAAATGAGATTGCAGATACTGCGAAAGAGCTATGGTCTTTGATGGACATCTCTTATGATGATTTCATCCAGACTACTGAGGAGCGTCATACGAAAGCTGTCGAAAAGATTTTCCAAAAGTTTTTGGATAATGGCGACATCTATAAAGGCGAATACGAAGGGTGGTACTGTACACCTTGTGAATCATTCTTTACGGAGACACAATTAGTAGAAGGTAACTGCCCAGACTGTGGACGTCCTGTTCACAAAGTAAAAGAAGAATCGTATTTCTTTAATATGAAGAAATACGCAGATCGTCTATTAGCTTATTATGGAGAAAACCCTGAATTCATTGAACCGGAATCTCGTAAAAATGAAATGATCAACAACTTTATTAAACCAGGGCTAGAAGATTTATCTGTTTCAAGAACTTCATTTGATTGGGGCATTAAAGTACCTGGTGATCCTAAGCATGTTATTTATGTATGGGTAGATGCGTTAACAAACTATATTACATCTTTAGGCTATCTTTCAGACGATGAAACATTGTTTAACAAATATTGGCCTGCAGATGTACATGTTGTAGGAAAAGATATCGTGCGCTTCCATACAATCTATTGGCCAATTTTCTTAATGGCTCTGGATTTACCTTTACCAAAAAAAGTGTTTGCACATGGTTTCATCATGATGAAAGATGGAAAAATGTCTAAATCAAAAGGAAATGTTGTTTATCCTGAAATGCTAATAGAGCGCTATGGGTTAGATGCTACACGTTATTTCTTATTACGCGAACTACCATTTGGCTCTGATGGAGTATTTTCACCAGAGTCATTCGTTGAACGTACAAACTTCGACTTGGCTAATGATTTGGGCAATTTATTAAACCGTACAATTTCAATGATTAACAAATATTTCGACGGCATTATTCCTGCTGAAAATCTACAACCGACAGAATTTGATACAGCATTAAAAGCGCAAGCAGAATCTGTTCGTATTAAATATGAAGAAAGTATGGAAAAAATGCAGTTTAGTGTCGTATTAGCAGACTTATGGACGCTAGTTTCACGTACTAATAAGTATATTGATGAAACACAACCATGGGTATTAGCGAAAGAGGAATCAGACAAGCCGAAACTAGGGTCCGTTATGCGAAATTTAGCAGAAAGCTTACACCAAATTGCTGTCATGTTACAACCATTTATGACATCTACACCGATACGCATTATTGACCAACTCGGTTTAGATAACAAATTCTTAGCATGGGAAACAATTGAAACATTCGGCAATACTATTCCAGCAAACATTAAAGTGGCAGATAAAGGTATTCCTATTTTCCCTCGTTTAGATAGTGAAATCGAAATCGCCTATATACGTGAGGAAATGCGTGGCTCAGTGAAAACCCCTCAAGTCGAAGAACCAAAAGCAGAGCTTGCATCTGAGGAGATTCCAGTAATTCCAGAAATCACCATAGATGATTTTATGAAAATAGATTTCCGAGTAGCGACGGTTACTGCATGTGAATCTATACCGAAAGCAGACAAATTATTAAAGCTCCAAGTAGACCTTGGATACGAGCAACGTCAAGTAGTTTCGGGAATTGCTAAGTTCTATTCGGCAGAGGAGTTAATTGGTCAAAAAGTTATCGTGGTAACAAACTTAAAACCAGTTAAATTACGTGGTCAATTATCGCAAGGAATGATCCTAGCTGGTGAAAAAGATGGGATTTTAAAGTTAGCAACAGTTGATCCAAAACTTGAAAATGGTGCAAAAGTTAAGTAAAAAATTCATGAAAGGCCTGCTGAATGGAAAAAAATTCAGCAGGCCTTTCCAATCTGTCTTAAAAATATTCAATTTGTTATTTCAAAATAATTCTTTCGTATTATTTAACGGATATTGGTGGGTATATAGTAACAAAAAGCCTAATAGCAGTTGTGTGAAATGTCATAAAGACAAATTGTTTGTAACGCATTTGTAATGTTTACGCAAAATATGAAATAATATTTTTTAATAAAATCAATGTTAGGAGAATGACAATGTTTATCGATACACATGTACATTTGAATGCAGATCAGTATGAAGAAGACTTACAAGAAGTAATTAGTAGAGCACTTGAAGCTAAGGTTGAGACTATGGTTGTTGTTGGTTTCGACCGTAAAACTATCGAGAAAACAATGGAACTAATTGAACAACATGATTTTATTTATGGTGTTATCGGTTGGCATCCGGTTGACGCGATCGATTGTACCGAAGAGGATTTGAAGTGGATTGAAAACTTAGCAGCACATCCTAAAGTGGTTGGTATTGGTGAAACTGGTTTGGACTATTATTGGGATAAATCGCCAAAGGATGTTCAGCAAGCACTATTCCGCAAACAAATTCATTTAGCGCAAAAAGTAAAATTACCGATTGTTATTCATAACAGAGACGCTACAAGTGATGTTGTACAAATTTTACGTGAAGAGAATGCTGCTTCTGTAGGAGGCGTTATGCATTGTTATAGTGGCAGTGTAGAAACTGCACGCGAATGTATTGCTATGAATTTTATGATTAGTCTTGGGGGGCCGGTGACTTTCAAAAATGCCCGGATGCCAAAGGAAGTCGCAACAGAGATACCTTTAAAGCATCTGATGATTGAAACAGACGCCCCATATTTAGCCCCACATCCATATCGTGGGAAACGTAATGAGCCAGCATTAGTGCCATTAGTTGCAGAAGAAATTGCCCGTTTAAAAGAGTTACCAATTGAGGATGTAGCGAGGGAAACTACAGCCAATGCGAAAAAATTTTTTGGGATTAACGATTAACTAGCTGAGACGCCTCCAATACTGGATTTGTGGTGGGCTTAAAAAAGCACAGTCATTTTTTTTGAATTACATTTGGGTTGACAGTGCTAAATCTAGTCCGTATAATCCAACTTTGTATTAAGGAGGCGTTTTTTCATGTCAAATAAATCCATGAAAAACTTGTTCTTAGGATCATTGAGGAGTAAGCAAACAATGATAAGAATTACAACACTTATCTTGTTTGTAACTGTAATATCATTCGTACTTTATCAAGGTACCAAAAAAACCGTAACGCTTGACGCTAACGGAGAAGCAATTGAAGTAGCAACGCATGCCAAAACTGTAGAAGAATTTTTACAAAATCAAAATATAGATGTAGCAGCGCATGACAAAATATCACCCTCTCTGAACACCAAAATTGTTAACGGAATAGCAATTACATGGGAACAGGCAAAAGAAGTAACCATTTCAGTTGACGGAAATCAGTCAAAAGTTTGGACAACTGAAAAACTAGTGAAGAACATTTTGAAGGATGCCAATATCGAAGTATCAGAGCATGACGCATTAGTTCAAGGTTTGGATACAGAAGTAGGAGCAGATAACAAAATCGATATTCAAAAAGCGTTTCAGGTAGCGCTTGTCGATGGCTTAGAGAACAGACAAGTTTGGTCCACTTCGACTACGGTCGCTAACTTTTTAAAACAACAGGGAGTTCAGTTAAATGAATTCGATCGTGTCGAGAATAACCTGGAGGACGTTATCACTCCAGAGAGTAAAATCGCAATAGTTCGCGTAGAAAAGGTTATCGATGTAGTGGAAGACTCTTTAGATTTCGCAGTTGAAAAGAAGCAAGACGCTTCTTTGCAAAAGGGAAAAGAGAAGGTAGTAACAGCGGGCGAGAAAGGTTCAATTTCTCGAACGTATGAAGTCGTGAAGGAAAATGGCAAGGTTGTGGCGAAAAATCTACAATCTGAAAAAGTAATAAAAGAGCCCACTAAGAAAGTGGTTTCAGTGGGAACTAAGAAGCTTGTAGCGAGTGCAACGACTGTATCACGTGGTTCAACGGAGCCCGCTAGTGGGAAAGAATTTTATGTAACTGCAACAGCTTATACGCCTTATTGTAAAGGTTGTTCGGGGACATCTGCTACAGGCATCAATTTACGTTCGGACTCTGGCCTGAAAGTAATTGCAGTAGATCCATCTGTTATTAAGCTTGGCTCAAAAGTATGGGTTGAAGGTTATGGAACAGCGATTGCTGGGGATACTGGCGGCTCAATTAAGGGTAATAAGATCGATATACTAGTACAATCAGATGCCCAGGCTCGTAAATGGGGGCGTAAGAAAGTGCGCATTAAAGTATTAAATTAAAAAAATTGTAAAATATATCAAACGTTATTCACTAAGCATTGGCTTTCCTGTATTGACTGGCAGGAAAGCTTTTTTACGTAAAAAAACAAAGAGCCGAGTATTTCTGTACAATCCTACAGGGCAGTTGTAAAATGGTCTGAAGATAAGGTAGAAAAGAGGAGCTTTTTTTGCAAATTCAAGAAATCATCGTTGTTGAAGGAAAAGATGATACGACAGCAATAAAACGAGCTGTTCAAGCAGATACAATAGAAACGAATGGGTCTGCTATTTCAGAGGAGACACTAAAGCGTATTCAACATGCACAGGATAAACGTGGTGTTATTGTTTTTACAGACCCAGATTATCCAGGACGTCGAATTCGTGCTATTATCGAGCAGCGTGTAGAGGGCGTGAAACATGCATTTTTGCCAAAAGCAAAAACAATCGCGAAAAACGGTAAAGGTTTAGGGATTGAGCATGCCGCAGATGAAGATATTCGTGAGGCGTTACTGCTAGTCTATACCCCAAATAGTGAAAATCAAATCGCCGATGATATCACACTTGAAGATTTAATGACAGCAAGTTTAATTGGCCATCTACGAGCAAAAGCACGTCGTGATCGTCTAGGGGAAATATTGAATATCGGCGCAACAAACGGTAAACAACTTCATAAAAGATTAAAAATGTTTCAAATAACAGAAGAGCAATTTGGTGCGGCTGTCGCACAGTTAGATCAGGAGGAAAATAATGCATAAGGATATTGCAACGCCGATTCGAACACAGGAAATTTTAAAGAAATACGGATTTTCATTTAAAAAGAGCTTAGGTCAAAACTTTTTAATTGACCCAAACATTTTACGAAATATTGTTAGTCATGCAAACTTAACCGAAAACAGTGGTGCTATTGAAGTGGGACCTGGTATTGGCGCATTAACAGAGCATTTAGCACGGAGCGCAAAAAAAGTCGTTTCGTTTGAAATCGATCAGCGTTTATTACCAGTACTAGAGGATACATTAAGTCCATATAATAATGTATCGATTATTCACTCAGATATTTTAAAGGCAGATGTAGCAAAAGTAATTGAAGAGGAAATGCCCGGTATTGAAGATATTATGGTCGTGGCTAATTTACCTTATTACGTTACAACACCGATTTTACTGAAATTATTAAATGACCGTCTACCAATCCGAGGCTTTGTTGTGATGATGCAAAAGGAAGTTGCAGATCGTATAACAGCAAAGCCAGGAACGAAGGAATATGGCTCGTTGTCGATTGCAATCCAATATTATGTGAAGGCTGAAATTGCGATGACAGTACCGAAAACTGTATTTATGCCACAGCCTAATGTAGATTCTGCCGTTATCCGCCTTATTAAACATGATGAACCACCAGTAAAAGTTCTGAATGAGGATTTTCTGTTTGTAGTCACACGTGCATCATTCGTACAGCGTCGTAAAACAATCTTCAATAACTTACAGTCAGGTTTACCGAACGGCAAGGCGCATAAAGAAAAAATATTAGAAGCTTTAGCGGCTGCAGATATTGAACCTACACGTCGAGGAGAAACACTTTCCATTTTTGAGTTTGGGAAATTAGCCGACTGCTTGTATCCAACGTTTGCAAAGTAATAAATTTTGTTAACATTTTCAAGAAGTATGAAAAAAAATATAGTTTTTTATAAAAAATAAGTTGACAACATTTATTGTTGGCTGATAAAATATTATATTTTGTTGACATTTTTGGGCGTATCGCTTATAATATTTATTAGTGAGGTGTAAGCGAAAATGCCAAAAACTTTAGCGGACATTAAAAAGTCGTTGGATTGTCATTTGGGTAAACGTTTGCAGTTGAAAGCAAACGGTGGTCGCAAGAAAACGGTCGAGTGTGCGGGGATATTGCGTGAAACATATCGTGCAATCTTTGTAGTCGAACTTGATCAAGAAGACAATACGTGCAAGCGCGTATCGTATAGCTACACAGATATTTTAACTGAAGCAGTAGAGATTACATTTTTAGACGAAGCTCAGGCTGCTGTCGCAAAATAGTTTCTAGTACTTATTTCTATATTTTGAAGCACTCATGCATGTTAAAACTGCATGAGTGTTTTTCGTTTTATGGGACATACTAAATTCGTCAGTTGTAAAAGGAGGAGTTTATATGCCTAGAAAAGGTATCATGTCACCTCGATTAAAAGAAGAGATTGCCAAAGAACTTGGATTTTATGATGTTGTGGAAAGAGAAGGCTGGGGCGGCATAAAAGCTCGAGATGCGGGTAATATGGTTAAACGTGCCATTAAAATGGCAGAACGAGCAAGTAGTGAGCAAGAGCGTAATAAGTAGTTTATTTATAATAGAATAGACTATTTATCAATTTTACTTCATTCAACGGCAAAGGATTTAAAACCTCTGCCAACACAACAAAACAACTGACGAAAGAGAACCGTTAAGCCGTAGAAGGTAAACGGTTCTTTTTTTCAGTTTTCGTTTTCTCATTATGGTAAAATAAAATGAATAATCTTGCGCGAAAAGTGAACGCGGATGTCACGGATTTTGAATTGTGCATGCACAATTCAAAATCTGGACGCAATCACGCCAAGGCGAAATTGATACGTGCTGTTGTTATGAGGGAGGAAGTAAGATGCTTTATGTAAAGGCGCCTGCGAAAATTAATTTAACATTAGATGTGCTATATAAAAGACCGGATAATTATCACGAAGTAGAGATGGTTATGACGACTGTCGATTTGGCAGATCGCATTAGCTTAGAGTCTCGAGAAGATGGTGTAATTGAAATTATCTCAACTGATAATTTTGTGCCAAATGACCACCGTAATTTTGCTTATCAGGCAGCGCGTCTTATTAAAGATACATACGGCATTGGGCAAGGTGTATCCATTACAATTGAAAAAGAAATACCTATTGCAGCAGGGCTTGCAGGCGGTAGTAGCGATGCAGCGGCTACATTAAAGGGCTTAAATGAGCTATGGAATTTGGATTTATCAATAGATGAGTTGGCCGAACTAGGCGCTAAAATCGGTTCAGATGTTTCATTTTGTGTATACGGGGGCACAGCACTAGCAACCGGACGTGGGGAAAAAATTCAAGAATTGCCTGCACCCCCAAACTGTTGGGTTGTGCTAGCCAAGCCGAAAATAGGTGTATCAACAGCAGAAGTATACGGTGGGTTAAAGGTTGAAGGCTTATCGCACCCAAATACTAAGCAAATGATTCAAGCCATTGAAACAGAAGATTATGAGTTGCTTTGTGCATCATTAGGAAATGTTTTGGAAACTGTAACATTTGATTTACATCCAGAGGTTGTGATGTTAAAAGAACAGATGAAGCGTTTTGGGGCGGATGCGACATTAATGAGCGGAAGCGGTCCTACGGTGTTTGGTCTAGTGGATAGTGAAGCTCGAGTGAGCCGTATTTATAATGGCTTACGAGGTTTTTGCGAGGAAGTTTATGCTGTGCGCATTTTAGGAGAGCGAAATACGCTTGCTTAAAAACGCATAATTGTGTTAATTTTACCTATAAATATTCGTGTTTAGGAGAGGGTCGCATGAAATGGAAACGTAGTGAACGACTAGTTGATATGACGTACTATTTACTAGAACATCCACATCAGCTGATCCCGCTAACTTATTTTTCAGAACTATATCAATCTGCAAAGTCTTCGATTAGTGAAGATTTAACGATTGTAAAAGAAACTTTCGAAGAAAAAGGAATCGGGTTATTGATGACAGTGCCGGGCGCTGCAGGGGGAGTAAAGTATATTCCTAAAATGTCCGAAGCAGAAGTTCGATTAGTCACACAGGATTTAAAGGCAGAGCTAGAACATTCAGATCGGTTATTGCCAGGTGGTTATTTATTTATGACAGATTTACTTGGTAATCCGGATTTAATTAATCGGGTAGGAAAGGTGTTTGCATCTGCATTTGCTGACCAACAAATCGACGTTATTATGACCGTAGCAACAAAAGGAATTTCAATTGCCCATGCTATTGCGAGACATTTGAATGTACCTGTTGTTGTTGTGAGAAGAGATAGTAAGGTAACTGAAGGTTCTACCGTTAGTATAAACTACGTATCTGGTTCTTCCAGAAGAATTCAGACAATGGTATTATCAAAAAGAAGCATGAAGAGTGGGCAGCGCGTGCTTATCACCGATGACTTTATGAAAGTCGGTGGTACGATGAATGGCATGAAAAATCTATTAGAGGAGTTTGACTGTCAGTTAGCAGGCATTGCGGTGCTTGTCGAAGCAGAGCATGCAGACGAAACGTTAGTAGATGATTATTACTCACTTGTAAAGCTTCATGAAGTTAATGAAAAAGATCGTACAATTGCATTAAGTGAAGGTAATTACTTTTCAAAAAGGGAGAAATGACAAATGAATGAAGTAGCAACAACGAATGCACCAGCAGCAATCGGACCATACGCGCAAGGAATGATCGTGAATGGCATGTTTTATAGTTCAGGTCAAATTCCGCTAACTGCATCTGGTGAATTAGTAGACGGTGACATTGTCGCTCAAACGCACCAAGTATTTGCTAACCTTAAGGCAGTATTAGAAGCTGCGGGCTCATCACTAAACAATGTAGTGAAAACGACAGTCTTTATGAAAGATATGAATGATTTTGTTGAGATGAACGAAGTATATGCTAGTCATTTTGGACAACATAAGCCTGCGCGCTCAGCAGTAGAAGTCGCACGTTTACCAAAGGACGTAAAAGTAGAAATTGAAGTTATTGCCATTGTAAAGTAAAAATATAGAAAACCCTTTGAAAGAATAGCAAGCTCTTTCAAAGGGTTTTTTTACTAAAGAGAAGAATAGTTGACAAACAATTGTCAAACTTTCCGCAAATTAGAGAAAATATTATAAAGAATTAGAGATGAAGTATTCAAATTTTTTAGAAAATTTGGTAGACTATAAAAAGGAAAATATTCGGTAATGCAGAATATGATATTTTCATTTAGGCATCTAAGAAGAGAGGTGGTGAGAAAATGGAAGTTACTGATGTAAGATTACGTCGTGTACAAACGGATGGCCGCATGCGTGCGATTGCTTCCATTACACTCGACAATGAGTTTGTGGTACATGATATTCGTGTAATTGATGGTAATACAGGTCTATTCGTCGCTATGCCTAGTAAACGTACACCAGATGGAGAATTTAGAGATATTGCACATCCCATCAATTCTACTACACGAAATAAAATTCAAGATATTATTTTACATGCGTATCACAATTCTAGCGAAGCTGAAGAGGCGGAAGAATTAGAAGGAATTGGTGTGTAGCAAAAAGAGAATTAATGCCAGCTTAAAGATTTATTTCTAATTTACTATAGTTTTGGTGATAGTTATTAAGAACTCTTCGGAATGAGGGGTTCTTTTTATTTTATGAAAAAATAAAAAAGTGCAAATTTAAGGCATACATAATAACATTCGAGCATAAGGCGTGATTGAATTAGGAATTCATCGATTTGTCAAGTCTACATGCCTTGAAATGAGTTGAATTTTGCTATATAGTCATAAGAGAAAATGAGCGTATTGGAGGACTTACAGATGAGCAACATTTTTGCTGTCATTTTGGCTGCAGGTCAAGGTACACGTATGAAGTCCAAATTATATAAAGTACTACATCCAGTATGTGGGAAGCCCATGGTACAACATGTAGTGGATCACATTCAATATTTAGGTGTTAATCGCATCGTGACGGTTGTTGGACATGGTGCAGAAAAAGTGCAGCACCAACTTGGTGAAAAAAGCGAGTATGTTTTACAAGCTGAACAGTTGGGTACAGCACATGCTGTTCAACAGGCACAGGCTATTCTAGGTAATGAAGAAGGCACAACTTTAGTTGTATGTGGTGATACACCACTTATTCGCCCTGAAACAATGAAGGCTTTGTTCGAACATCACCAAGCTAAAAATGCCAAGGCGACAATTTTAACAGCTGTTGCTGAAAATCCAACAGGCTATGGTCGCATTTTACGTGACGACCATGGACAAGTGAAGCAAATTGTTGAGCAAAAGGATGCTACTGCAGCGCAACAACTTGTGAAGGAAATTAATACTGGCACATATTGCTTCGATAACAAAATGTTATTTGAGACTTTAAAACATGTAAAAAATGATAACGTTCAGGGAGAGTACTATTTACCTGATGTGATTGAACTTTTACAAAAACAAGGTGACATCGTCGAAGCATTTGTAACGGAAGATTTTGAAGAAACATTAGGGGTTAATGACCGTGTTGCGTTGTCACAAGCAGAGACGTTAATGCGTGCGCGTATTAATGAGCGTCATATGCGAAACGGTGTAACAATCATTAATCCAGAGGCTACGTATATTAGCCCAGATGCAGTTATTGGCTGTGATACTGTTATTCAACCAGGTTCTATGATTGAAGGCGTTACTGTTATTGGTGAAGATTGTATTATTGGACCAAACACGCAAATCATAGATAGCCGTGTTGGCGACCGTACTTCTGTGCATTCATCTGTAGTGCGTGAAAGCGCTATAGCAGAAGACACGGCTATTGGACCGTTTGCAAATATTCGACCACTTTCAGATATTGGTAGCCACGTGAAAATAGGTAACTTTGTAGAAGTGAAGAAAAGCAAGTTAGGGAATGACACGAAAGTATCGCATTTAAGCTATATTGGTGATGCTGAAATAGGAAGTAACGTCAATGTTGGCTGTGGTTCCATTACAGTGAATTATGATGGGAAGAATAAGTTCCAAACAATTATTGAAGATGATGTATTTGTAGGATGTAATACTAATCTAGTTGCACCAGTAAAGGTTGGTAAAGGTTCATTTATTGCAGCGGGATCTACAATTACAAAAGAAGTTCCTGAAGATGCATTGGCAATCGCCCGTGCAAGACAAGAAAACAAACCGAATTATGTAAGCAAATTAAATTCAAAATAATTATCAACTATACAGGAGGCCATCATGCCGTATCAATATGCAAACTCACAATTAAAAATATTCTCACTTAACTCTAACAATCCACTTGCTCAAGAAATTGCGCAGGAAATGGGTGTAGAATTAGGTAAATCTTCTGTGAAACACTTCAGCGATGGAGAGGTTCAAATTAGTATTGAAGAAAGTATTCGTGGTTGTGACGTGTTTATCGTGCAGTCTACTTCTGCACCTGTAAACGAACATTTAATGGAGCTTTTAATAATGGTAGATGCGGTTAAACGTGCATCTGCTCGTACAGTTAACGTTGTAATGCCTTACTATGGTTATGCTCGTCAAGACCGTAAAGCAAAAGCACGTGAGCCAATTACAGCTAAATTAGTGGCAAACTTACTTGAAACGGCTGGTGCAACGCGTGTCATCGTATTAGATTTACACGCACCACAAATCCAAGGGTTCTTCGATATTTTAATCGACCACTTAATGGCAGTACCTTTACTTTCTGATTACTTCAAATCAAAAGGTATTCCTACGGAAGAAATCGTCATAGTTTCTCCTGACCATGGTGGTGTAACACGTGCTCGTAAAATGGCAGAACGCTTAAAAGCACCAATTGCAATTATTGATAAGCGCCGTCCAAAACCAAATGTTGCAGAAGTAATGAACATTGTGGGGAATGTTGATGGTAAAGTGGCAATCTTGATTGATGATATTATCGATACTGCAGGTACAATTACGATCGGTGCAGATGCATTACGTGCTGCAGGCGCAAAAGAAGTTTATGCTTGCTGCTCTCACCCAGTACTATCAGGTCCAGCTATCGAGCGTATCGAAAACTCAGCTATTAAAGAACTAGTTGTAACAAATACAATTCAGCTTTCTGATGAGAAAAAATCTCCAAAAATCACAGAGCTTTCAGTAGCTAAATTAATGGCAGATGCAATTTCTCGCGTATACGAAAATAAATCAGTAAGTACGTTATTCGATTAATCAGATTTAGTTATTAGTAAATCTTTAACTGCATGTAATCAGATTTTGTGGATTAATGACTAGTTAAATGGCCTAAACGTGTAGTGAACTTAGCATAATTTGTGACAATTTAAGGACAAATCCGCATTTTTTAGTGGATTTGTCCTTTTTGTATGCCTGTTATGTGTGAAAATCTTTACTAAAGGGTATACTAGTAATTATTACTAATTATAGTTACGTTACTGTTAGAATATAGATGTAACTATTGTTAGAGCCGATAGCAGATGTCTACTGTTTATACATGCGTTAAACAACTACATCTTTGCTTAGGCTAATTTTTCTTGGAAGGGGAAGGTATAGATATGAGTACAGTCTTAAGTGTAAAAAAACGCGAAGCTGGGCATCGTTCGACATTAACCCAACTTAGAAAAGGGGGAGCCATACCAGCGGTGATTTACGGCTACAAATTAGTTTCAACCCCGATTTCTATTTCTGCGAAAGAATTTAAAAAGTACGTTCAAAAAAATGGACGTAATGGCGTTTTTCCGATGGAGTTAGATGGGACAAGAGTAAATGTTGTCGTATCTGAAATGCAACAATGTAGTTTGAAGGATGAAGTAAATCACATTGATTTTTTAGCCATTAATATGTCTGAAGAATTAGAGATTGATGCAGCCATAACGCTTGTTGGTGAGTCTGTTGGTGTAAGTGAAGGTGGCATATTAATGCAGCCAAACTTGGAAATAAAAATAAAAGTGAAACCGAATGAAATCCCAGAAACAGTTGAGGTTGATATTACTAAACTTGCAATCGGAGATTCTATTACGGTAGCAGATATTCGTAACCAGGTAAATTTTGATATTATAAGTGAAGATGATTATATATTGGTAACCGTCATGGCACCAGTTGCCTCTGTAGCGGAAGAAGACATAGTAAATAGCGATGAATAACTACTAAAAGTATGCTTAAAGGGAATGCTATCAAGAAGGTCGTGAGTGACTATCTTGATAGCATTTTTGTCGTAAAAAAGTATAATTATCGAATTTGGAAATAATAAGGATTAATATATATGGATATAAAATGAGAATGAATGAAGTTGTTTTTATTAGCGTAACTTTCGTTACATTTCTTCATGAAGAAATGTAACGAAATGTTTTCTTAGAGCTCAATATGGTAAAATAATGACTATTAGATTGAAAAGAGAGGTACTTATGAAAATTATCGTTGGTTTAGGGAATCCAGGTAAACCTTATGAGCATACAAGACATAATATTGGTTTTGATGTGATCGATGCATTAGCGCAAAAGTGGGATGCACCTTTAACAAATTCAAAATTTAATGGTATGTATACTACCGTACATCGTCCAGAGGGAAAGGTTCTACTTGTTAAGCCTTTAACATATATGAATTTATCGGGAGAATGTGTTGGCCCACTCATGGATTATTTTGATATGAATGTAGAAGATTTAATTGTTATTTATGATGATTTAGATTTAGAAACAGGAAAGCTACGTTTACGCCAAAAAGGTAGTGCAGGTGGGCATAATGGAATTAAGTCATTAATTCAGCATTTAGGCACACAAGAATTTAATCGTATACGGATTGGTGTTAATCGTCCTCCAACAGGCATGAAGGTAGCGGATTATGTGCTTTCAAAATTTGCTAAAGAAGAGGAAGGCGTCATTGGGGAGGCGATAGACAAGAGTGTAAATGCCATAGAGGCATCACTCTCAAAACCGTTTCTCGATGTGATGAACCACTTTAACAGCTAAGAGTGCTCTAAATCAACTAACTTTAGTTAAACTCCCTATGGATGTCACAGATGTCTTACAGGCGAAGATGAAATGATAGGCATGGATTTATAAATTTTTAAATCGAATGGTCTTAGCACAATGCTGATGTAATTGTATGTATACCAATAGCGTAATGGATAGTGCATAATCTTTTTCGGTAATGTCTATACTTTAAGTAGTAAGTTGCTTAAAGGGAGGATGATTTGGAGATGTCTGTTCGCTATCGATGTCGGCATTGTGAAGTAGAAATAGGGACACTACCATTTGATGCAGATGATACAATTCGGAAGTTGCATATTTTCGAGATGGGTGAGGCGGATGATTATGTTGAAAAGGATCAGCATGGCCAAACAACTGTGCACTGCATATGTGAGCAATGTGAGGATTCGCTTAAACAATATCCAGATTATCATGCACTCAATAAATGGATACAATAACTAGGAACATGCTTTGGCGCACAATGTGTGCGTTCAAAGCTTTTTCCGTTTTTAACTTTAGTTAGTAGAAGTCTGCCTGTTGAGACGATGTGAATTGTGCCACATGCAGTTCTATATCTGATGCGTCGACAACTATACGATGAAGTTTAGCGGCAGATGTTTTTTCAGAAGAAAAGCAAGCGATAACTACAATAGCGCTGATGCGTGATTGGATAATTAAACAATTAAAAATGCGTATAATCATACTAGATTAATAGTATAGGGCGAATATAAATAAATAGAATTTTTGCGCTGAAAGGAGCTTTTGACTGTGAAAGTTTTACGAAAGCTTGTGTCGCAGGACAAACACATTACATCATTTATACAGGAAATTCAGAGCGGGCTTACGGCATCGCAGCTAATTACAGGGTTAACAGGGAGCGCACGTCCAGTGTTGATCGATGCGTTGTTTGAATATGTACAAAAACCAATTTATATTGTGTCACCCAATTTATTGCAGGCGCAAAAGATGGTTGACGAACTTGTTGGCTTGTTGGGTGAGGAACGTGTGCATTATTACCCGGCTGATGAATTTATTGCTGCAGATTTATCGGTTGCATCGCCAGAACTGCGTGCTGAGCGTATAGCAACGTTAGATAGTTTAGCGAGGGGCGAGAAAGGTGTTTATATCGTCCCTGTAGCGGGCTTACGTAAAATGATGCCACCCAAGGAGCATTGGCTAAGATATTATTTACAGACAGCTGTTGGCGAGGAAATTCACATTGAGGAATGGCTACAAACACTAGTGGCGATGGGTTATGTGCGCAATTCAATGGTGACGACACCAGGTGAATTTGCATTGCGTGGAGGAATCTTAGATATTTATCCACCATATTTAGAAGCACCTATTCGAATTGAGCTATTTGATACGGAAGTAGACTCAATTCGTACATTCTCTGCGGACGATCAGCGTTCCATCGATAAATTGCAAAAGGTTCGTATTCTACCAGCGTCAGAGGTAATTTTGACAAAGGAAGAAAGAGTGACATTAGCAAGTCGCTTAGAAGCAGCATTAGCTATTAGCTTAAAAAAGGTGAAAAAACAGGAGACAAAAGAACTTCTTTATCAACACATACAATACGATATTGAATTGCTACAACAAGGAAATCTACCGGATTATGTGAACAAATATGGTTCTCTTTTATATGAGAAAACAACATACTTAGGTGATTATTTTGCACAGGATGGCATCGTGTTATTTGATGAACTTGGACGCATTCAGGAAGTTATGGATGCGTGGGAGCGAGAAGAGGACGAGTGGTTTTTATCGCTGATTGAAGAAGGAAAGATGGTGCATGATGTAAAGCCAGCCTTCTCTTTAAAGGAAATTTTAGCGATGCTTTCACAGCAGAAACTATTTTTATCATTATTTTCACGTACATTTGCGGGCGTATCATTTAATAAAGCGACTAACTTTTCTTGTAAACCGATGCAGCAATTCCATGGGCAGATGGCGTTGTTGCAAAGTGAAATTGAACGGTGGATGATGGGCAAATTTACTGTGCTGATAGTCGCTAGAGATAAGGATCGTGCTAAACGTGTGCAGCAGGTGCTAGAAGAATACGATATCCATGCAACAAATGGGGAACCCAATGAGCCGGGGATTTATATTGCTGATGGTGTTTTGTCGAGTGGTTTTGAATTACCGCTACAGCGTTTGGCGATTGTAACCGAGGATGAATTATTTAAACAACAGGCAAAGAAAAAAACGCGTGCTCAAAAAATGACCAACGCAGAACGTATTAAAAGCTATACAGAAATTAAACCTGGCGATTATGTCGTACATGTACATCATGGTATAGGGAAATATATTGGTGTGGAGACACTAGAGGTAAACGGTACGCATAAGGATTACTTGCATATTCGTTACCGCGCTGACGATAAATTATATGTACCTGTAGAGCAAATTGATCTAATCCAAAAATATGTGGCATCTGAAGACCGTGAACCGAAGCTACATAAATTAGGTGGTGCAGAGTGGAAAAAGGCTAAAGCAAAGGTTTCCTCTGCCGTTCAAGATATTGCTGATGATTTAATTAAGCTGTACGCTAAGCGTGAAGCGGAAAAAGGGCATGCTTTTGCGC
This sequence comes from Lysinibacillus sp. UGB7, assembly GCF_049058285.1. Taxonomy (NCBI): domain Bacteria; kingdom Bacillati; phylum Bacillota; class Bacilli; order Caryophanales; family Bacillaceae; genus Lysinibacillus; species Lysinibacillus sp. UGB7. The sequence goes on along the minus strand of NZ_JBMGUV010000035.1, from coordinate 29,515 downwards.
TTGATAATGACGATCAGCGTAATTTTGAAGCATCGTTCCCTTATGAAGAAACAGAGGATCAGCTACGTTCAATTGTTGAAGTGAAACGCGATATGGAGCGCGAACGACCGATGGATCGACTTGTATGTGGAGACGTTGGGTATGGTAAAACAGAAGTAGCAATCCGTGCAGCATTTAAAGCCATTCAAGACGGCAAGCAGGCTGCCTTCCTTGTACCGACAACTATTCTGGCTCAACAACATTATGAAACCATTCGAGAACGATTCCAAGACTTTGCCATCAATGTAGGATTATTATCTCGTTTCCGTACGAAAAAAGAGCAAACAGCAACGCTAAAAGGATTAAAAGAAGGGCAAGTCGATATTGTCATTGGGACGCATCGAATTTTATCGAAGGATTTGACGTTCCAAGACCTCGGTCTACTTATTGTGGATGAGGAGCAGCGTTTTGGTGTTACACATAAAGAAAAAATTAAGCAGTTGAAAACCAATGTGGATGTTTTAACGTTAACGGCAACGCCAATACCAAGAACACTGCACATGTCCATGGTTGGTGTACGTGATTTATCGGTTATTGAAACACCACCTGCAAATCGTTTCCCAGTACAAACATATGTCATGGAGCATAGTGGTGCATTAGTTCGTGAAGCAATTGAACGAGAAATGGCACGTGGTGGCCAAGTATTCTACTTGTACAATCGAGTGGAGGATATGGCTCGTAAGGTCGATGAGATTCAAGTGCTTGTCCCTGAGGCACGTATCGGACATGCACATGGAAAAATGACTGAATCGGAATTAGAATCTGTGATTTTAGCCTTTTTAGAGGGTGACTACGATGTGCTTGTTACGACAACGATTATTGAAACCGGTGTTGATATACCTAATGTGAATACGCTTATTGTGCACGATGCTGATCGGATGGGTTTAGCACAGCTCTATCAATTGCGTGGTCGCGTTGGGCGTTCGAATCGTGTGGCCTATGCGTATTTTATGTATCAGCGTGATAAGGTACTAACAGATGTGGCTGAGCAACGGTTGCAGGCCATTAAAGAATTCACGGAGCTAGGGTCAGGTTTTAAGATTGCGATGCGCGATTTATCAATTCGTGGTGCTGGAAACTTGCTTGGCGCACAGCAGCATGGCTTTATTGATTCAGTCGGTTTCGACTTGTATTCACAAATGCTTGAAGAGGCCATCGCAGAACGCCAGACAGGTGTGAAAAAAGAGGATAAGCCTGAGATAGAAATTTTACTTACTGTCGATGCCTATATACCGGATGCCTATATACCAGACGGCTATCAAAAAATTCAGATGTATAAGCGCATTAAGGCAATGGATCAAATCGAGGATTACGGAGAGATCATAGAGGAGCTAGAGGATCGCTTTGGAGATTTGCCGGTTGAAACAGAGCGTTTACTGCGTATTGCTCGTATGAAGGTTTGGGGCTTAGGGGCAGGCGTAATATCCGTTAAGGAAAAACAAAAGGTTATCTCAATTCTATTTTCTCAAGAAGGTACAGCAAAGGTCGATGGTAGCAAAATTGTTACAGAGTCAATGAAATTTGAGCGAGCTGTTGGTTTTGGCATGGACGGCATGCAATTGATTTTAACGATTGATGAACGTAAGTGCGGAAAATACCAATCCTTTGATATTTTAGAAGAAATGATGCAGATTATTGACGGAGCAAAAAAAGAACAGTGAACAAAGGCTAAACATTATCTTGGGTGATAATGTTTAGCCTTTTGTTTTTACTTATTCATTTTCCATTTATAACTGGTTTGAAAAATATTGTTGGTTTTGGCATCCTTTTTCTTCAGTTTTTGCATAGATTGTTTATTTAAAATCCATACTATTGTTGAATACAAATTTGATTGTAGCGAAAGCGAGGCATTTAGATGAAAGCAACAGGGATTGTTCGTCGTATTGATGATTTAGGGCGTGTGGTTATTCCGAAAGAAATTCGTAGGACGCTACGTATTCGTGAGGGTGACCCGTTGGAAATTTACACGGACCGTGAAGGAGAAGTCATTTTAAAAAAATATTCTCCAATTAATGATCTAGGGGAATTTGCGAGAGAATATGTAGAAACTTTATATGAAACACTAGGCACTCCAGCATTTGTAACGGACCGAGATGAAGTGATTGCAGTTTCGGGTATCGGTAAGAAAGAGTATATTAATCGTCGTATTACATCCTTCGCGGAAGGTTTTATGGAAGAACGCTCTACAAAGATTGAAAAAATGGAAACAACAATTGAAATTGTGCCTGGACAATATGAGCAGGTAAAATCTTATTGTGCAACGCCAATAATGGTCAATGGCGATCCGATTGGCTGTATTATTGTTCTCTCCAAAGTGCATTTTGTCGGTGAAGTAGAAGTAAAAGTTGTTGAAACAGCTGCAAATTTCTTAGCTAAGCAAATGGAATAATTAATGAATACTTAAAGTTATTGTGATACCTTCTAGGCGAAACAATAACTTTTTTTTGTGTACATAGTTGTAAGCTATAGTAATGGAGAAGTAAACGGGCGCGTCAAACTTTTGAATTATGCTATACTATTGGCATTGTTAAAGAAGGAAAGAGGATAGTTTATGTCGGAACGTTTTGGCATGAAAAGTTACATGAAGGGTGCTGCTTTATTAACGATTGCGGCTCTTATTGTAAAAGTACTAAGTGCCATTTATCGTGTACCTTTTCAAAATATTGTTGGCGATGAAGGTTTCTATATTTACCAACAGGTATATCCGGTTATTTCTATTTTTGTTGTTTGGACATCGAGTGGTTTCGCGGTAGCCATTTCTAAGATGCTTGCAGATAATGATTGTATAATAGACCCCATAGAAAGAACACAGAAAAGAAGCGGCATTATGCGTATAGTGTTTCGTTATTTAACGTTGCTATCGTTCGTATTTTTTTCAGTATTATTTGTTGGTGCGGACATGCTAGCGGATTTGATGGGTGATGCTAAGCTTGCACCATTACTACGTACAGGTTCCTTTATAGTGTTTGTCATGCCGGCCTTGGCTATTTTAAAAGGTGGCTTTCAATCAAGAGGTATTATGGAGCCGATTGCTTATGCACAAGTACTAGAGCAAACCGTAAGAGTATGTGTAATTTTGGCAGGTACCTTTATTGTGATGACAACGACAAAGTCATTATACGGTGCCGGACAAATGGCGATAACAGGTACGGTCATTGGTGAATTTTTTGGCTTCTTACTACTTGCGTTTATCTTTAAAAAACGCTTCGGACCATCTGTAGGTAAGCAACGACAACGACTAGCAAGCCTACCTGTTTTGAAAGAAGTCACTCTACTAAGCTTAAGTGTAAGCATGAGCAGTCTGTTATTACTTGGCTATCAGCTAGTAGATTCTTTTACCATCTATTCACTACTAATTGATAGTGGGATGGATCAGACCGTAGCAAAGGAAACGAAGGGTATATATGATCGTGGACAACCATTAGTACAGTTAGGTATTGTCATTGCTTCTTCGCTATCGCTGGCCATTGTCCCGCTTGTTGCCCATATGTCCAAAAAGAGGGAAGGGCGGAGTGCCATCCCGTTTATTCAACTAACCTATAAATCGTCTGTATTATTTGGTTGGGCGGCATCACTAGGCTTACTATTAGTAATGCCTTATATTAACGCGATGCTCTTTAAAACAGATACACTGTCAGATGTACTTATGTTATACGTGCTACAAATTGTACCTTTGTCAATTATTTTAACGTTTACTGCAATTTTGCAAGGCTACGGCAAATTAAAAAAGCCAGCGCTCTTTTTATTTGCAGGCTTCATCATGAAAATATTGTTGAATGAGCTGACCATTGGTTCGCTTGGCGTGTTAGGTGCAGCCATAGCTAATAATGTAGGGTTGTTATTCTCGGCGCTAGCCCTTGTTTTCTATTTAAAGAAAATAACAGGTATAGCATTAGCGCCTGCCGATTTTTATAAAAAGGTCAGTGTGGCATCACTAAGTATGACTGTGGTTGTAGTCCTCTGGTTACAAATTGTGCCCACATTTTTGAGCCGTTTTTTCTCGGCGCGTTTGGTTGCTATGGTAGCGGGTCTCAGCGCAGTTAGTATAGGTGCGTTTGTTATGATTACTATCATCGCAAAGCTTCGTGTCTTTGTGGAAAAAGAGTGGTATTTATTGCCTTTTGGTAGAAGGATGGCGGTATACCAACTATGGTTAAATCGAAAGAAGTAGGTGGATTTATTGAATACATTAACAGTAATTGGCCTTGGGGCTGGTGATTTTGAGCAATTACAAATGGGTGTTTATAAAAAGTTGAAGTCTGCAAAACAATTATTTGTTCGTACTGTCGACCATCCAGTACTAGATGCGCTTTCAGCAGAAGGTTTGCACTTTGATAGCTTTGATGCGGTATATGAAAAGCATGGTACATTTCAGCCTGTATATGAGGAAATTGCAGAGAAACTTATCAAAGCAGCGACAATTGGAGACGTAATGTATGCTGTTCCTGGACATCCACTTGTAGCAGAGCAAACGGTACAGCTTCTAATTGCTGCAGCAGATGAGCATAAAGTAAATTTAGTCATTGAGGGCGGCCAAAGTTTTTTAGATCCTATTTTTGGTGCTTTAAAAATAGATCCAATTGAGGGCTTTCAGTTACTTGATGGCACCAGTTTTTCCATGAATGATATCAACATGCGTCAGCATATTTTAATTGCACAAGTATATGATACATTCAGTGCATCTGAAGTGAAGCTTACATTGATGGAGAAGTATGATGACGAATATCCCGTAACAGTTGTTACCGCAGCGGGTTCTTCGCAGGAGAAGTTAGTGACTGTACCACTTTATGAGCTCGACCAAAGTGTTGAGGTGAATAATTTAACAACTGTCTATGTGCCACCTGTGAAATCGCAGGAGGACGCGTTGCGAGATTGGACAACCTTCCGTGATATTATCTCAACATTACGTGGACCAAATGGCTGTCCTTGGGATCAAAAACAAACACATGAATCCCTAAAAAAATATTTACTTGAAGAAGCTCATGAATATTTGGCTGCTGTGGATGCAGCGGATGACTTTGCGATGATTGAAGAGCTTGGTGATGTTTTATTACAAGTATTCTTACATGCACAAATTGGAGAAGACCAGGGCTACTTCTCACTAGAGGACGTTTTGGCTTCGATAAGTGAAAAGATGATTCGTCGCCATCCACATGTCTTTGGCGATGTAACAGTAGAGGATGCAGATGGTGTTGTCGCAAATTGGGAGGCTATTAAAGCTGAAGAAAAAGGAATTAGTGAAAAGCCATTGTTGGATGAGGAATATCGTGCGTCATCTGCCTTGCAAACGGCTTATAATTATCAAAAACGGGCAGCGAAGGTTGGCTTTGATTGGCCCGATGTGAACGGTGCTTGGGACAAGTTTGCTGAGGAATGGCAGGAATTTCGCAATGAGGTGACGAATGGTTCTAATGCAACGCGTCTCGATGAGTTTGGGGATGTATTGTTTACCCTTGTTAACTTAGCACGTTTCTATAAGCTATCACCGGAGGAAGCCATGCTACATGCTAATGAGAAGTTTGCAAGACGCTTTGACTATGTAGAGGAAAAAGTGAAAGCAAGTGGTAAGCTATTTACAGAATATACTTTAGAACAATTAGACGCTTTTTGGGATGAAGCGAAGCAGTTAGAAAAGGAGTAAAAAAATGCGATTAGATAAATTTTTGAAGGTTTCACGATTAATTAAACGACGCACATTAGCAAAAGAAGTGGCCGATCAAGGTCGTATTACGATTAATAGTAAGGTAGCTAAAGCGAGTAGTAGCGTAAAAGCTGGTGACGAGTTAGCCATTCGCTTCGGACAAAAAATTGTAACTGCACGTGTGGAAGAATTACGTGATACGGTGAAAAAAGAAGATGCTGTAAAGATGTTTACAATTTTAAAAGAGGAGCGACTTGACAAGGTTGAGCCTGAATTTATCGACGACGAGGATTGATTTTTCTTAACTTTAGTCACTTTAAATCTCTCAATACCGAGGGCGGAATTTATTAAAAGTATGGCAACTTTGATAAAGTTGTCATGCTTTTTAGGTTGTCCGCATAAATTGAACAGAAGCTAGGACGACTAAAGGAGGAAAAAAATGACGCTACATCAAGAAAGTAATCGTTACACAATTCCATCTGGAGAGCATATTTTAACGATTCGTAATCGTAAAAGAATGGACATGACTTCTGTAAAATCAATTGAACGCTTTGATCAGGAAGAGTTTTTCATCAAGACGTCCCAAGGGCATTTGTTAATCCGTGGAGAAGAACTGCATATTGTTCATTTAGATGTAGACAAAGGATTATTAACACTTGAAGGAACTGTAAAGACCTTACAGTATGACGAGGAGGAAAGTGGCTTCTCGAAAGGTTTCCTTCATAAGTTATTTGGATGATTGTTAGTGAGCAATTTGTTCAACTATTAGTCATGGTTTTGAGCGGTATAGCAGTTGGTTTTATTATTGATAGCGTAAGGCTAATTGTTTTTTCAACTCCAAAAAGGTCAAGCCTCCGAAAGTGGATGATGTTATTTGAGTTATTAACGTGGATTTTACTTGGGGGGCTGACATATTATTTATTATTTTGGCTAAAAGATGGCGCTTGGCGGGCTTATGACCCGCTAGCGCAAATAGCCGGTATTTTTTTGTATCAAACGTTTTTTCAAACTTTTTTACGTTTCATCGCAAGGATTTTGGTGAATATAACATGGAGACCCTTTTGGTTCATTGTACGTTTAATAATCGCCTTTATTCGACAGATTTTTCAACTACTTGTTAATATTGGTGCATTTGCCGTAAGGCCTTTTGTCAAAATTTATTCGTATTTGTCCTACACTTTATTAAAAAAATTTCGATATATCAAGTATAATAAAAGACAACAATAACTTCGGAGGTGCGGACATGGCTAAACGTCATTCATCAAATGATGAACAGCAAAACTATACGAAGCTTGATAATGACTATGTCCGTAACACGGATAAAGCTATCAATCGCAAAGCGCAATCACGGAAACGGAAAGTGCGCCGTATTGTCTTTTTTGCGATTGTGCCAGTCGTCATTATTGCTTTTCTCTTAAATGTGCTATCGAATCAATCCGAGACGTTAGAGATAAAAGAGAAGAAAAAGGTAGAAGTAAATCAGCATTTAACAGAACTAAAAGAAGAACAAGAGATATTAAATCTCAAAATTAAACAATTAGAAGATGATGAATACATTGCAAAGATTTTACGCAAAGAATACTTCTTAACTAAGGAAGGCGAAATTAATTTCGTTATTCCGGAAGAGGAAGATAAAGATAAAAAAGACGACTGAAAAGCTATGTATTGTTGACACTCTTTTTTAGTCATATATAATGAAAAGAGAAACTTATTGCAGTAAAAAGTTTGATTACATTGATTACATGGCTCAAAGAGTCGCTTAATTTTTAAGGAGGAGCATTTTTTTTATGTCAATTGAAGTAGGCAGCAAGGTACAAGGTAAAGTAACAGGAATCACAAATTTTGGAGCATTCGTTGAGCTGCCAGATGGCAAAACAGGCTTAGTACACATCAGTGAAGTTGCTGATAATTATGTAAAAGATATCAATGAGCATCTAAAAGTTGGAGATGAAGTTGAAGTAAAAGTGATGAATGTTGAAGCGGATGGAAAGATTGGTCTTTCAATTCGTAAGGCAAAGCCTCAAGTTGAGAGACCAGAACGTCCTCAACGTCCACGTCGTGACAATCGCTCTAACGATCGTAACGAACGCCACCAGCCAAAAGAAAACTTTGAGCAAAAAATGGCACGTTTCTTAAAAGACAGTGATGAGCGTCTAGCAACAATTAAACGTGCAACAGAGTCTAAACGCGGTGGTCGCGGTGCTAGAAGAGGGTAGTTTGCTGACTGTTTTAATCGTAGAAAAAGTGTGTTAAATAACGTGGGGATTGGTTTTTGTTAAGGACAAAGGCTGATCCCTTTTTGTATTGATTGCGTCAAACAGTATGTGAATTTTTATTGGGTACTTGAGAGCAGGACAATGATGTGAACATGGTAAAAAGAATTTATTTCAATCGCAATAAAAAAGCACGTAATTCAATTTTTTTATAAATTGAAGTTACGTGCTTGTAGTGCATAGGAAGCTACCACTATATGTTTTTCTATAGTGTAGATGTTGGTCCTTTTTTCTTTTTAGGTGCTGGCACAGTTGGCTGTTCGATGGAATCTTTAGCTAGTTTTTCAGTCGGATGGACTACCATTTTTACTAGTAGAAACACGCCATATATGCTAATAATTAGTCCAGTGAATAATAATAATAGTTGTATGACAAATGGCAATTTAATGAGGATCGATATGAGAATAATCATCGAGCCACTGCCGCAAATTAGAGCGGCTTTAGTTAATGAACTCAAAGAAAGTAAACCTCCAATAACAAGTACATTTTAATCTAAGTATGCCACAATTTTTGCAAGGTGACATAACAAAAGAACGAACTATCCTCATGCAGCCATTTGTATTTGTCGAAACATCTTAGTTGATGGTTGTACTAAGTTTATGACATTGCACTGAATTTTTCATAGAAAAAGCGTCTCAGAAGCAATTCTGAGACGCTTTTTTGCACGATGACCCCTACGGGATTCGAACCCGTGTTACCGCCGTGAAAGGGCGGTGTCTTAACCGCTTGACCAAGGGGCCTACTATGGTGGCGGCCGAGGGGATCGAACCCCCGACCTTACGGGTATGAACCGTACGCTCTAGCCAGCTGAGCTAGGCCGCCAATATTCTGATGGAGCGGAAGACGAGGTTCGAACTCGCGACCCCCACCTTGGCAAGGTGGTGTTCTACCACTGAACTACTTCCGCATAGCCCTTTTTAAAGGACAAATTAAATAATACAAGCGATCATAACAAGTGTCAAGTATCTTTATAAAAAAAGTTAAAAAAATCCGCGATAAATGAAAACATATAGAACGAGTGAACAACTTCTGTGTTAGCTGCCGCCGTTAAGAGTAAATAATATTACTGTCATTTGTACACTTTGACTATCTTTATCTTAATCATTTTGTAGGAATTTGTTCTTGTCTAGTAATTATCATGTAGATTTTCAACTCTCATAGTAAAGAAAACTACTGAGGGTATGTACCGACCAGTTTTTATAGTAGTTGCTGCCATTTCTCGTATTTATGCATACGTATTCGTCGAAATATTTATATTTTTTTCTGTCATCGTCAGACAATCTTTCCGCACATAATTTCTTATAATAGCCAAAAGTGTAGAAAGGGGATATTGAAATGACAAGTGTTGAATGGTATGAAACAGAGAATGTAGAAGACCAAAAATTAGGGGCGAAAAAAAGACAATTATTACTAGGCTCTTTATTTTTTTTAACATCCTTTTTTTTAGCTCAGTCTGTTGTGTTTGAAGCAGCTGTACCTTTCTCCGTCCCTTTTTGGGCAATTATTCGTAGTAAATATAAAGAATATGCCAAGTTTGTGCTATTTGGAAGTTTGATTGGGTGTTTTTTTCTCGGATTTGGACAAGTTGTCATTTTGGCCTTACAAATAGTTATGTATGAATGCATCATGCGTTTTCGCTACTGGCAGTTGCCCCAAAGTATAGCCGTTTCATTAGCTGTAATACTAATCCAAATTCTGTGGCAGGGAGTTGTGTATCAGGGCTTACCGCCAGTACTTGTACAGTTTTATGTGGGGTGTGAAGCAGCCTTAGCACTAATCATGACATTATTTATGCAGGTCTTGTTTGTAAACTCCTATGAATGGTTTACTAGCCATTGGACATACGAAAAGCTTGGCTCAGGGTTAGTGGTATTTGCCGCCATGCTCACGGGGATGCAGACAGTGGTTATTAGTTATTTTTCATTGCCAATCTTTTTATTACAGTTACTTATTTGCTTTGGCGCTTTGGTAGGGAGTGTACCTTTAACGACGGTAATCGGGGCGGTGCTTGGAACGTTAATAGGTGTTGCAAAGCTTTCTTTTACAGGTATGTTATCTGTTGCTACTTTAACCGGGCTATGTGCTGGTATGGGAGCTCGAGCGGGGAGATTTGGCGTGGCGATTGGAAGTATAATGCCAAGTGTGTTTTTTTTATTTTACGATGCAACATTGCCGTTAGATAGCGTATATTTTACATCAATTGTTATTGGAAGTATTGTTTTCTTAGTCATTCCGAAAAGCTATTCGGATAAGGTGAGGGACAAGTTGTTTCCACAACGTGAAGAGGTATTATTGGCACGTCAGCATTGGTTGACAGAGCATGTCACATATAAGCTAGAGCATTTTCAACACTTTGTACAATTCATGAAGGAACTGGTATTTGAGCGTTTTATGACAGCTCCTGTAGAAGCGAAGGAAGAAGTCGCACCAATGAATACATGTTTAAGCTGCTTTCGTTATGATAGGTGCTGGGGGGCACAAAATAATGGTATGGACAAGCTGATGACAGATTGGTTCCATATGAAGGGCGTGGGGAAAGAGTCATCCATTCATCGCGTAGAAGACCAAATACGCTATAAATGTGTAAAATCGACGAAGATTTTCGAAGAGTTAGATACAGAGCTGTATAGAGAGCGCATTAATGGCCAATATTTCCACGGGAAGAAAATGATCGCACTGCAATTACGTGATATGAGCAATCATCTAAATCAGTTAATTGCGGAGATGAAGGAAGAGACTATTTCTTTCGTCAGTGTGGAAAAAGATATTGTTCAACGTTTGAAGGATGCACATATCGAGTGTTTTCAGCTAGATGTGTTAAGCAATAAGGCAGGTGCACGAAAAATTGTATGTGCTTTAGCGCCTGCACAAGTCAATTGGGAGGATGATACGACATTAGCGGAACGGATGATCTTGCCAATATTATATGAAACTTTCGATGAACCTTTTGAAATTGACAAGGTAGTTGCGTGTGATGTACCATTTCGCCACATTCAAGTTAGCTTTAGGTCTGCTATTAGCTTCGAAGTAGAGTATGATATATATAGTATGTCAAAAGATGCAACATTGTACTCTGGCGACTCTCATGCCCTATTTCAATTGCACCCAGGGCTCTTTGCAATTTTATTGTCAGATGGTATGGGACAGAGTAAAGAAGCTCAACATGAGAGTAGGAAATTGATTCACTTGATGCGTGAATGTTTAAATTTCAATATGAACCCAGAGACAGCCATGCATACCTTGCATTATGTAATGTCATTGAAGCAGCAAAATGATATGTATGCAACACTCGATTTTGCCCTTGTTGACTTGCAACATGGTGATTTATGGTCATGGAAGGCTGGCGGTATGTCTACGTATATCTTACGTGGTAAAGAGGTGTTGAAGGTTGAAAGTAATGCTGCACCAGTTGGATTCTTGTCTATTTCAGCGGTTGAGGCTGAAAAAAGAAAGCTGAAGGCGGGGGATGTCATTCTCATGCATTCAGATGGCTTGTTTTCAAGTGTAGCTGATTGGGATGAACAGGAAGAGACATTTTTAGCTCAAGCACAGCAGGTTGCTGGCACAAATAAATCGATTCAAGAAAAATTAACTACAATCATGCAGTCTTTCCAAGCTTATTATGAAATAGAGGATGATTGTACAGTATTGATGTTAGAAGTTACACATGTTGTCCCAACTTGGGCTGTATTTAGACCAGTACAATACTCCATGAGTAAATCATCATAAAAGAATACGAAAAGGGGAGGAGAAGCGTTTGTCATTTGAATTAAAAGTTAAACAATTTATTGAAGAAGAGCAATTATTACAGCAAGACGACCATCTTCTCGTCGCCGTTTCGGGCGGTGTAGACTCAATGGCATTGCTCCATTATTTTGTAAAAACAAAAAAACAATGGGGAGTTAAAATAGAAGCAGTGCATGTCGATCATATGCTGAGAGGTGAGGCATCAGCGGAGGATAGAGCTTTTGTACAAAGTTATTGCAACAAATACGGCATTATCTTACATGCAACGGCTATCCCGATACCTGAAATTATGGCTTTGGAAAATGGTAACTCACAGCTTATTTGTCGCAGAGAGCGCTATCGTTATTTTGGAGAAGTCATGCAAAATACGGTGGCTACCAAGCTTGTAACTGCACATCATGCGGACGACCAACTGGAGTCAGTATTAATGGCCCTGACGAAAAATGCAACGATGAATAGTATGCAAGGTATTCGCCCACAGCGTTTTTTTGAAGGAAAATCATTAATTCGTCCGTTTTTAACGGTTACAAAAACCGAAATAAGGGAATATTTACAGAAGCAAGGTTTAGATTATAGAGAAGATGCTAGCAATAATAAAGACGTTTATGTACGAAATCGTTTCAGACACCATGTAGTACCTTTATTGAAAGTAGAAAATCCACGAGTGGCAGAACAGGTGAGTCATTTTACACAGCATTTGCAAGAAGATGAGGCATTCTTGATGACACTGGCACATGAGGTATTTTCAAAGATAGTGAACAGAAACAACGGAAATATGTATAGTATGAAAATTGAAGCATTTCAATTGGTACCACTTGCTTTACAAAGGAGACTCATTTTAATACTATTAAACTATCTTTACAAAGATTCAAATACGATACAAAGTTATGCATTAATGACTTCGCTTTCAAAGCTATGTGATACGACGGCGGGTTTTGCTGAAGTTCACTTGCCAGAAGGTTTTATAGCAGTTCGTAGTTACGGAAAATTAACGATTCACCAGAAAGAATCATTCGAAGACCAAACTGCTGTTGAAAAACAGATACTTTCGATTGCAAATAGTTGGATAACATTGTCAAATGGTGTACGACTGTGCTTAGTTAAGTTACCTGAATTATCAACTGAATTGCTGTCGGATACTGCACAACTTTTTTATTTTAACGCTAGCAAACTTACACTTCCGCTCTATGTTAGGGCACGTAAGGAAGGAGACCGAATGCTGTTAAAAGGAATGGATCAGCCGAAACGCTTATCTCGCCTTTTTATAGATGAAAAGATTCCTTTAAATGAGCGAAATAGCTGGCCGTTACTGATTTCTCAATCTGATGAGGTCGTAGCGGTAATTGGTGTGCGTATGGGTGTTTTCTTTTCAACAACCGCACAACCAAACGATGATACAGTGCTCATCGTAGACTAATGGTCTTTGTAAAATATTTCACCCTTATATAGGCTGAAAATTTTTGATACACACGAGGAGGAATCGATATGTTACAAAATGACATCGAAAAAATTATGATTACGGAAGAACAATTGCAAGAAAGAATTGCTGAGCTTGGTGCTCAATTGACAGAGGAATACCAAGATTCATTCCCGCTAGCTGTAGGTGTACTTAAAGGAGCGATGCCTTTTATGACCGACTTGATGAAACGTTTTGATTCTTTCATCGAGCTAGATTTTATGGATGTCTCTAGCTATGGAAATGCTACGGTTTCATCTGGTGAAGTGAAAATCTTAAAGGACTTAAATACAAGTGTTGAGGGACGTGACGTATTAATTATCGAGGATATTATCGATAGTGGTTTAACTTTAAGCTACCTGGTTGATTTATTTAAATACCGTAAAGCAAAATCCATCAAAATCGTAACACTTTTAGACAAACCATCAGGTCGTAAAGTGAACCTATCTGCAGATTATGTTGGTTTTAAGGTACCAGATGGATTTGTTGTTGGTTATGGTTTAGACTATGCAGAGAAGTACCGAAACTTACCGTATATCGGCATTTTGAAGCCAGCGGTATACTCTTTTTAATTTTAAATAGTTAATCTGCATACGCTAGCTGTATAAAATTAAAGCCTCCAGCGGATGCTATAGATTTTGACATGTGTTAGCACAATTCAAAATCTTGACACATTGTTTAACTGTACGAAAGTATGGTGCTAGGTACAATTAAGCTGGAACGTAATTTGCTACAAATAAATATGTTTAGATTTTGACAAAAATCGAACGAAACTTTTTTTAAGTAAGGCTTTTCGTTGTATGATGAAATCATGATATGTTAAGATTTTACTTATAATTTTTCTGTTTGTAATGAGGAGGCTGGAGATGAATCGAATATTTCGATATACCATATTTTATTTACTGATTTTCTTAGTGATTATCGGTATATTTGGTACTTTCAACGGTGGTAAATCGCCAACGAAAGAAATTACTTATCCGGAGTTTTTAGAGGCTCTTGATAAGAATGAAATTACAGAAGCAAAAATTCAACCTGATAAATCAGTTTATATCGTTGAAGGTTCAATGAAAGGCTATGAAAAAGGCGAAAGTTTTACAGTGAACCTACCACGTGACAATCAATCATTAATGGATCGAATCGATGCTGCTGCGAAGGATAAGAATAGCAATATTGATTTTTTAAAAGCACCAGAAACTAGCGGATGGGTACAGTTTTTCACAGGGATTATCCCATTCATCATCATCATCTTCTTATTCTTCTTCCTAATGAGTCAATCTCAAGGTGGCGGCAATAAAGTAATGAGCTTTGGTAAAAGTAAAGCTAAACTATATGATGATCAAAAGAAAAAAGTTCGTTTTACAGATGTAGCGGGTGCAGATGAAGAGAAGGCGGAACTTGTAGAGGTTGTTGACTTCTTAAAGGATCACCGCAAATTCACTGAAATCGGTGCACGTATTCCAAAAGGTATCTTACTTGTAGGTCCTCCAGGTACAGGTAAAACGTTACTTGCTCGTGCGGTAGCGGGTGAAGCTGGCGTTCCGTTCTTCTCAATTTCAGGTTCTGACTTCGTAGAAATGTTTGTCGGTGTCGGTGCATCACGTGTTCGTGATTTATTTGAAAACGCGAAGAAAAATGCACCATGTATCATTTTCATCGATGAAATTGATGCTGTAGGTCGCCAACGTGGCGCAGGTCTTGGTGGTGGACACGATGAGCGTGAACAAACACTGAACCAATTGTTAGTTGAAATGGATGGCTTTGGAGCAAATGAAGGTATTATTATCATCGCCGCAACAAACCGCCCAGATATTTTAGATAAAGCATTATTACGTCCTGGTCGTTTTGACCGTCAAATTACAGTAGGGCATCCTGATGTAAAAGGTCGTGAAGCGATTTTAAAAGTGCATGCACGCAATAAACCTTTAGCAGATTCAGTTGATTTAGGAGCTGTAGCGCAACGTACACCTGGTTTCTCAGGTGCGGACTTAGAAAACTTATTAAACGAAGCAGCTCTTGTAGCGGCACGTAAAAGTAAACGTTCGATAAATATGGCAGATATCGATGAGGCATCTGACCGAGTGATTGCAGGTCCGGCGAAAGCTAGTCGTGTGTATTCAGCCAAAGAGAAAAAACTTGTTTCCTTCCATGAGGCGGGGCATGTGGTTGTGGGTCTAGAACTTGATGAAGCGGATACAGTACACAAAGTAACAATCGTTCCTCGTGGTCAAGCGGGCGGTTATGCGATTATGTTACCGAAGGAAGAACGTTTCTTCACAACAAAACAAGAGCTTTTAGATCGCATAGCGGGCCTTCTTGGTGGTCGTGTAGCTGAGGAAATTGTACTGGGAGAAGTATCCACTGGTGCACATAATGACTTCCAAAAGGTAACAAGCATAGCTCGTGCAATGGTTACGGAATATGGTATGAGTGAGAATCTTGGCGCTATGCAATTTGGCTCAAGTCAGGGTGGCAATGTATTCTTAGGTCGTGACTTTAATTCTGATCAAAATTATTCAGATTCGGTTGCCTATGAAATTGATAAAGAAATGCAAAAAATTATCGATACGCAATATGAGCGTACGAAACGTATTTTAACGGAAAAACGTAATTTACTTGATTTAATTGCCACAACGTTGATGGAAAAAGAAACATTGAACGCGCAAGAAATTGAGCATTTACGTGATCACGGGGTTTTACCAGAACCAGAGGTTGTTGAACAACTTGATGCTCCAAAAGTTGAAGCGCAGCCAATGTTAGAAAAGGTTAGTCAACAACCAGTTCTAAAAAAAGAGCTACTAAGTGATGAACCGAATCCAACAACAGCTGATTTACCGAAAGACGATGGTGAGCGACAAGATACACCAAAAGGTTTCGATGAAAAACGTGATTAATTACGTAATGGACTGTTTACGAATTTCGTAAACAGTCTTTTTCTTTGCCTTTTTTTAGCATAAAGCTTTAGGATATAGTTAGTGTATTGTGCATTTGCATAATAAATGGATAGGAGTGTTGAACATGGGAAACGTAACATTGAATAATGGTCTTGAAATGCCGTTAGTGGGCTATGGGGTCTTTCGTGTGCCACAAGGCGAGGACTTGGCAGAGGCCGTGAAAACAGCCATTGCAAAAGGTTATCGTAGTATAGATACAGCGCAAGTGTATCGGAACGAAGAAAGTGTTGGACAAGGAATTCGTGCAGCAATCGCTGAAGGATTAGTAACACGTGAAGAACTATTTGTGACATCAAAGGTGTGGAACGACGGGCTTTCCTATGAAGAAACACTTACAGCCTATGATCGTAGTCTAGAAAAATTAGGGTTAGAATATTTAGACCTATATTTGGTTCATTGGCCTGGTATAGATACAAATCATATTGAAGCATATAAAGCGCTTGAAAAAATTTATCAAGATGGTCGTGTGCGCTCAATTGGTGTAAGCAACTTTCATGTGCACCATCTAGAAAATTTATTGAGAGAGACAACGGTTATCCCAGTTATCAATCAAATTGAATTCCATCCGCATTTAACGCAAGAGGAAGTGCGCGCATATTGTAAGGAACATGCTATTCAAGTGGAGGCATGGTCACCACTGATGAATGGTGCCTTGTTGGAGGAAGAATTGATTCAAGAGTTAGCAGCAAAATATAGCAGAACACCAGCACAAATTGTTTTACGTTATGATGTTCAGCATGGTGTTGTAACAATTCCAAAAACAATGACGCCTGCTCGTATGACAGAAAATCTAGATGTCTTTAATTTTTCGCTGACGGATGAAGAAATGGCGAAGTTAGATGCAATAAACGATGGCTTACGTTGTGGTCCAGACCCTGAAAAATTTAATTTTAAATAATGTTTCAAGGAGCAACCTTCAGTACATGTTGGTTTGCTCCTTTTGTCATGAGTATGATTGCTATTTCCTTGGTTTAAAATTATGGTATCATTTTCTAAAGTGTTCTAACTTTTATCAGTAGAGAGCTTTGCTGAGCTCAGTTCAACAAGTTGTTAATTCAGTGGACGTTAGAATGCCTACTGAATAAAGTTATAGCCTCTAAAGAATGTCGCAGAATAGCAATCGTGTTGATTGACTTTGTGCGAACAAAGTACAAACTCATTAGACTGAAAAGCGGACAGGAAAACTTTCGTCGAGGCACAAGGGATATGGAGGCTTCAGGCATGATTTTAGTATTAGATGCAGGAAATTCAAATATAGTATTAGGCGTTTATGATGCTAATGACCAACTAGCATACCATTGGCGAATGGTGACCGATCTTCATAAAACGGAAGATGAGTATGCGATGCAAGTACGGGCATTTTTTCATCATGCAGGCATTTCATTTGAACAAATTACAGGCATTATTATATCCTCGGTTGTACCGCCAATAATGTTTTCATTAGAAGCGATGTGCCGGAAGTATTTTCAAAAAAAACCTCTTGTCGTGGGTCCGGGTGTGAAAACAGGATTAAATATTAAATACGAAAATCCAAGAGAAGTTGGCTCAGATCGTATAGTTAATGCTATAGCAGCGCTTGATGAATACAAGACACCACTCATTATTGTTGATTTTGGTACGGCGACAACATTTTGTTATTTGAATGAAAAGGGCGACTATATGGGTGGTGCTATTGCTCCGGGTATTACCATTTCCACAGAGGCATTGTATACGCAGGCGGCTAGATTACCACGTATCGAAATAATGCAACCTACACATATTGTTGGGAAAACAACCGTTTCTGCAATGCAGGCGGGAATTTTTTATGGCTTTGTTGGGCAAGTTGAGGGCATCGTTAATCGCATGAAGGCACAAAGTAAGGAAGAGCCGCTTGTTATTGCAACTGGTGGGTTAGCAAATTTAATTGCTGGAGAGACGCAAGCTATTGATGTAGTCGATCCGTTTTTAACATTAAAAGGCTTATATAAGCTATATAAACGCAACTACTAAGAAATGAGGGACTATCATCTATGAAAGATTATTTAGTAAGAGGTTTAGGGTTTAATGGGCAGGTCCGTGTTTTTGCAGCCTGTACAACAGCGACAGTGGGAGAAGCCCAACGTCGTCACAATACATGGCCGATCGTGTCGGCGGCACTTGGTCGTTCCATGACAGCGGGTGTAATGATGGGAGCTATGTTGAAAGGTGAAGAAAAAATTACCGTTAAAATTGAAGGTGATGGTCCAATCGGTCCTATGGTGATTGATAGTAATGCCAAGGGTGAAGTTCGTGGCTTTGTGACAAATCCACACGTGCATTTTGATTTAAATGAGTACGGTAAGTTAGATGTGCGTGCAGGTGTTGGGACAGAGGGTGCATTAACGGTTGTAAAAGACCTTGGCCTACGTGATATGTTCTCCGGACAAACGCCAATCGTATCAGGGGAAATTGCAGAAGACTTTACTTACTATTTTGCTACTTCTGAGCAGGTGCCATCATCTGTAGGTTTGGGTGTATTAGTAAATCCGGATAACACGATTCTTGCAGCTGGTGGTTTTATTCTTCAGCTAATGCCAGGCTGTGAAGAAGAAACAATAAATGAAATCGAGCAACATCTTGCGACTTTAGAGCCTGTTTCAAAAATGATTGAAAAAGGCTTCACACCAGAACAAATTTTAGAAGCTGTTTTAGGGAAAGATCATGTCCGAATTTTAGATTCAATGCCGGTTGAATTTAAATGTCAATGTTCAAAAGAGCGATTTGGTGCAGCAATTTTAGGATTGGGGTCAGCAGAAATACAAGAAATGATTGTAGAAGATGGCCAAGCGGAAGCGCAATGTCATTTCTGTTTAGAAACATATCATTTTGCAAAAGAAGAGCTAGAAGGGTTCATCGATGAGCTCAACGCGTAATCGACGGCCTCTAGCTTCTACCACATCCAACCAAACGCACTTATCGCAACGTCGTTTAAAGACGAAACCGGTTTTAATAGTACTCGCTATTTTGTTATTAGGAAATGTTTTATGGTTTATAGCTTGGATGGTTCCCAATAAAGCACAGGAAATCGGTAGTGACGAACAAGTTGCTACCATTGACGGTGATGCTATAACACGCCAAGAGTGGATGATTGCTATGGAAGAACGTTATGGCAAAGAGACATTACAAAATTTAGTCAATGAATCCGTAATGGAGAAGGCAGCAAAAAAATTTAAAATTAAAGTATCGGATAAAGAAATTGATTTAGAGCTTGCTTTAATGCGCTCAGCTCAAGATAAATTCGATACGGCAATGCAAAACCTCTCAGCTGAACAACTACGACAAAAAATACGTTCGCAGCTTATTTTAGATAAGGTACTTACAAAAGATGTGGTCATTAAAGAGGATAGTATAGAAAAATACTATGAGGAAAATAAGGCCCTTTACAATATTGAAACAAGCTATCGTACAGATTTTATCGAAGTAGAATCCAAAAAAGAAGCTGAGGAAGCATTAAGCGAACTGAAAAGCGGTTCTGATTTTTCAGTACTAGCCCGTGAAATTTCAGTGGATAGTGCATCCGCAAGTTTAGGTGGAGATATTGGCTTTTTAACAGACAAACAGGACAATATCGAGCCTGCAATACTGAAGGCAGCTAAAGCATTATCAGCTAAAGAGGTTAGTAAGGTATTTAAGCTAGATAATGGCCACTATGGCATTGTGCAAGTGCAAGAAGTAATAGAGGGTCAATCCTTTACATATGACGATGTGAAAGAACATATTGAACGTGAGCTTGCACTAGAACAGTTACCACAGTCTATGACACCAGAAGCATTTTGGTCAGAATTTAAAGCAACTTGGTACTACGGAGAAGAAAAGAAATGATGAGAAGCCAGAAAGTTGCATACTTTCTGGCTTCTAATAAATATTCTGAAAATATAAGTTTTATTTATTGACAATCGAATGGAAAACTTGATAAAATACAAAATAAGTAAAACCTATAAAAATAGTAGGGATTGGGAGTGGGATGATCAATGAGTAAATTAGCAAACTCAGTAGCTGAATTAGTTGGTAAAACGCCAATCGTAAAATTAAATCATGCAACAAATGAAAATGAAGGTACAGTATACGTAAAATTAGAATATTTTAACCCAGGTAGTTCAGTAAAAGACCGTTTAGCATTAGCGATGATCGAAGCAGCTGAAAAAGATGGTACTTTAAAACCTGGTGGCACAATTATTGAACCAACTTCGGGTAATACAGGGATTGGTTTAGCTATGATTGCTGCGGCAAAAGGCTATAAATCGATTTTAGTAATGCCAGAAACGATGAGTTTAGAGCGTCGTAATTTATTGCGTGCTTATGGTGCAGACCTTGTGTTAACACCAGGGCCAGCAGGTATGAAAGGTGCAATTGCAAAAGCAGAAGAATTATCTGCAGAGCATGGCTACTTCCTCCCACAACAATTCACAAACCCAGCAAATGCTGTTGTTCACCGTTTAACAACAGGTCCTGAAATCGTAGAAGCATTCGAAGGTTTAAAATTGGATGCATTTGTAGCGGGTGTTGGTACAGGTGGTACAATCACAGGTGCTGGTGGCGTATTAAAAGAAAAATACCCAGAAATCGAAATTATCGCTGTTGAACCAAAAGATTCCCCAGTGTTGTCAGGCGGGCAACCGGGTCCACATAAAATCCAAGGTATTGGTGCTGGCTTCGTACCTGAAGTTTTAGATACAGATGTTTATTCTTCAGTATTCCCTGTAGAAAACGAAATTGCTTTTGATGTAGCTCGAAAAGTTGCGCGAGAAGAAGGTATCTTATGTGGTATTTCTTCAGGTGCAGCTATCTACGCTGCCATTGAAACGGCTAAACGTTTAGGAAAAGGTTCAAACGTTCTTGCCATTGTTCCTTCAAATGGTGAGCGTTACCTATCAACTCCTTTATATCAATTTGAAGACTAATCTTACTTTTTGTTACGAGACTCCATTAATTGGAGTCTCGTTTTTCATTTCGCAAAAAAAATTAGCCTCTCTGCATTTTTCACGTTAAGATGGAATCACATCATAAGTTTTAAAGGGGAGTTGCAACGTGAGGACATTACATACGACAACATTGACGATGGATGCAGACGCATTTTTTTATAGCTATAAAAGGCAAACAGAAGAAGAACAGGCACATGTTTTTTTAGAAAGTGGACGTGGAGGACATTTTAACATTGCTGCTTGGCAACCATTAGCAACAGCACAGTCGATTGAGGATGGCTTGCATGTAAGATGGAGAAATGGGAATAGCGAAATTTTATACGGGGAACCACTTGCTTTACTGGAAGAATTAGTCGCAAAATATCAAATTCCTTATAATGGGGAGCTCCCTGTTTTCCAGGGTGGAGCGATTGGCTTTGTGTCTTATGATTATGCACGCAAAATTGAAGTGTTGCCAGAGCTAGCGACGGACGATTTGGCTGTGCCAGATATTTATTTTTACATTTTTGACTGCTGGGCCGTACATGATGTAAAGACGAACAGCGTTACGCTTATGAAACTAGAAGGCTGTGATGTGAATCTGGAGGAGCGATCACATGCATGGCAGGCTGCAGCTCAAGAAGGCTTTGCTACACGCAAATTCGAAAAGGCAAGTGCAGTTGAGGTTGTAAATGATGAAAGTGAATTGCTCGTATCTTTGGCGGGGACTGATTTTGAAGCGGCAGTAAGTAAAATCCAAACATATATCGCGCAAGGGGATGTATTTCAGGTGAATTTGTCTGTACGTCAATCAAAAAAATTAAATGCTACAGCTATGGATGTGTATGAGGCATTACGTGCATTTAATCCTTCACCTTATATGGCTTACATTGAAGCGCCTGATTTTGCTGTTGTATCTGGTTCGCCAGAGTTGCTAGTGAAACGCCACGGAAACGATTTATCAACGCGACCAATTGCAGGAACGCGCCCAAGAGGTAAATCACAAGAGGAAGACTTAGCATTAGCACAGGAATTAATTGATAACGAGAAGGAACGCGCTGAGCATGTGATGCTTGTCGATTTAGAACGTAATGATTTAGGGAGAGTATCAGCCTATGGAACTGTTGAGGTAGACGAGTTCATGGTTATTGAACGCTACTCACATGTAATGCATATTGTTTCTAATGTTCGGGGTGAAATAGCTGAAGGCAAAACCAATGCTGATGTAGTTCGTGCGATGTTCCCGGGTGGAACCATTACAGGGGCACCTAAAATACGAACAATGGAAATAATTGAGGAACTAGAGTCAGTGCGTCGAGGGTTATATACAGGGTCCATCGGCTGGTTAGGCTATACGGGTGATATGGAGTTTAATATTGTGATACGAACAGCATTTATCCAAGATGGCGTAGCCCATATTCAAGCAGGTGCAGGTATAGTTATTGATTCTATTCCAGCAAGGGAATACCAAGAGTCTTTAAATAAGGCGAAAGCGATGTGGCAGGCAAAGGCGATGGCAGAGGAGCGAGTAAAATGATTTTAATGATTGATAACTATGATTCTTTTACGTATAACCTTGTTCAGTATTTTGGAGAGTTTGGGCATGAACTGGTCGTGAAACGAAACGATGTGTTAACGGTGCAAGATATTGAACAGCTTGCCCCAGATATGATTGTTATTTCCCCAGGGCCATGTAGTCCAAACGAAGCCGGAGAAAGCCTAAATATCATCAAGTATTTCGCGGGAAATATTCCGATTTTAGGGGTTTGTCTCGGTCATCAAGCAATTGCACAAGTTTTTGGTGGCAATGTTATTCGTGCTGAGCGATTAATGCATGGTAAGACATCTCCAGTGTTGCATGCTGAGATTGGCCTACATACAGGTATGCCAAATCCATTTCAAGCAACTCGTTATCACTCGCTTATTGTAGAGAAGGATTCATTACCAGAATGCTTCGAAGTGACAGCATGGACTATGGAAGGTGAAATTATGGGTATTCGACATAAGGATTATCCAATTGAAGGTGTTCAATATCATCCCGAGTCTATCATGACAGAGCAGGGCAAAAAACTGTTGCACCATTTTATAGAACTGTACGTAGAGGGAGCAAGATAAATGCAGTGCTGGATGAACGGAAATTATATAGCGGCAGCAGATTTACGAATTTCCCCATTTGATCATGGTTTTTTATATGGGCTTGGTTTTTTTGAAACATTTCGAACATACAACGGGAAAGTGTTGGATTGGGCGGCTCATATAGAAAGGTTACAGGCAGCTCTTGCGCAATACCGTATTTACATGCCCTATTCAAAGGATGATTTACTTGCAGTGATCGACCATTTAAATATTATGGCTGGCGGTCAAGATGGTTATTTTCGTATAAATGTATCGGCTGGAGATCATGGAATTGGTTTACAGCCAATGGAGTATAGGAAGCCAAATGTAATCGTTTTTCGTAAGGAGTTACATGATACCCCTCGTGGCAAGGAAAAAACAGCGCGATGGTTAGAGACACGACGTAATACTCCTGAATGTGATATTCGTGTGAAGTCACATCATTATGGCAATAACGTTTTAGGGCGCTTTGAATTGCCGTCTTTGGTGGAACAAGAAGGTTTCTTTTTAACGGGTGCTGGCTATGTAGCGGAAGGCGTTACATCTAATATTTTTTGGGTGAAAAATGATATACTATATACGCCTTCCTTAGAGGCGGGCATCTTACCTGGGATTACACGGGCATGGGTAATTGAGCGAGCGCAGTCTCTTGGCATTAAAGTGCAGATAGGGCTTTTTGCTAAAAATGAGACAGAGCAAGGTTCAGAATGCTTTATTACAAATTCTGTGCAAGAGCTTGTTCCAATTCGAGCATTAGAGAACGTGCAGCTACTTGGCAATAAAGGACCTATTTATTTGCGATTACATGAAGCGTTCGTAAAGGAAATGGAACAAGGATAAAAGGAGTATCAATATGCTAGAAAAATATAAAAATCCGTTAACGATTAACGGAATTACTTTAGACTATACTAGGGAAACGTTTGTCATGGGGATTTTAAATGTCACGCCTGATTCTTTTTCAGATGGAGGCAAGTACAATAACGTCGCGTCAGCTGTCGAACAAGCGAAGAAGATGGTAGCTGAAGGAGCTAAAATTATTGATGTTGGCGGTGAATCCACACGGCCGGGCTATGAGCGCATTTCCGATGAAGATGAGATTGGACGTATTGTGCCGGTTATTCAAGCCTTGCTTGCGGAAGTGCCAGCTATTATTTCAGTTGATACGTATAAAGCGAATGTGGCACGTGCAGGGATTGAAGCAGGTGCACATATCATTAACGATATTTGGGGTGCAAAGGCAGAGCCTGCGATCGCCCAGGTTGCAGCACAACTAAATGTGCCTATCATTTTAATGCATAATCGTGAAAACCAGAACTATGGTGCTGATTTTTGGGCAACAGCACAGGCTGACTTAGAAGAAAGTATTACCATTGTCAAGAAGGCTGGTGTACCCGATCATCATATTATTTTAGACCCAGGTATCGGCTTTGCGAAAACGACAGCTCAAAATATTGAAATGATGCAGCATTTAGATGATTTAGTAGCTATAGGTTATCCCGTGCTACTGGCAACATCGCGTAAGTCAATGATTGGTAATGTATTGAAGCTTCCAGTTGAGGAGCGTTTAGAAGGTACCAGTGCAACAGTTGTTTATGGCATTGAAAAGGGGTGTCATATGATTCGTGTGCATGATGTGAAGGAAATGGCGCGTGCGACGTATATGACGGATGTGTTAGTGGGTAAACGACTGTACGAGGAGGAAGCTTAATGGATTATATTCATTTAAAGGACATGCAGTTTTATGGCTATCATGGTGTGTTAGAAGCGGAAACAAAGCTCGGACAACGCTTCCGTGCCAATGTTTCACTCGCGGTGGATATGACTCAAGCTGGTGAAACGGATGATTTGGTATATACTGTGAATTATGCTGAGGTTTATGCGATATGTCGAGATATTGTAGAGGGTCAACCCTTCAAGCTAATTGAAGCGCTTGTATCAAAAATGGCAAACACCATACTCAAGGCATATCCTGACAAAGTTAAAGGTGTCCGTGTGGAGCTCATTAAGCCAGATCCACCGATACATGGCTATTACAAAGAGGTGTCTGTTGAAATGACAAGAGGTGAATTCTGATGAATAGGGTCTTTCTATCAATCGGGACAAATATTGGAGAGCGCTATGAAAATCTTCAGCATGCTATTAAGATTTTAATGGATAAAAAAAGAATAGAGGTTATCCGCATTTCTTCTATTTATGAAACAGCAGCTGTAGGCTATACGGATCAAGCGGATTTTTTAAATATTGCGGTCTATGTTAAAACGAGTTATTCTTCTTCTGAAATGTTGAAAATTTGTCAGTCGGTCGAAAACGAACTAGGGCGTATTCGTGAATTTCGTTGGGGTCCTCGAATCATTGACCTTGACATTTTACTCTATAATCACGAAAATATTGAAACAGAGAGCTTAATTGTTCCACATCCAAGAATGTATGAACGAGCTTTCGTGTTAGTACCACTGATAGAAATTACGCCTACTCCAGTGGGTGAGCAATTACAGCTAGCACATGAAACATTGAAACAGTTGAATTGTGAAAAAGAAGGCGTAACTTTATGGAAAGAATCACTAGAGCAAGATATCATATATGCCTTTAAGTAAGCCATACAACCTAAAGAGATACTTGTTATCAATGTGGATGACAATAATTACCCATTGAAAGCCGGATTTGATAAATGGACCATCTGAGGATTTATTACAATAATGGCATAGACATTAAAAATAGATATTTAGGGATTAAAGGGTGAGAACCCATTAGAAGGAGGAAATCAACGTTGAGTCAGACAACTGAGAAGCCGTTCCGAATTGGTGATATTGTTATGGACAACCGTGTCGTATTAGCGCCAATGGCTGGAATTTGTAATTCTGCTTTCCGGCTAACAGTTAAAGAATTTGGAGCAGGGCTTGTATATGCTGAAATGATTAGTGATAAAGGCATTGTCCATAAGAACGAAAAAACATTAAGTATGCTATATATTGATGAACGTGAAAATCCACTATCTTTGCAAATTTTTGGTGGAGATAAGGCGACGTTAGTAGAGGCCGCAAAGTATGTAGACGAAAACACAACAGCGGATATTATTGATATTAATATGGGATGCCCTGTCAATAAAATCATTAAATGTGAAGCGGGCGCTCGCTTACTTCTAGATCCAAATAAAATATACGAAATGGTAGCAGCTGTTGTAGATGCGGTGAAAAAACCTGTTAGTGTAAAAATGCGAATTGGCTGGGATGATCAACATGTATTTGCTGTTGAAAATGCTCAAGCTGCAGAACGTGCTGGTGCATCAGCGGTAGCAGTGCATGGCCGTACACGTGTTCAAATGTATGAAGGTAAAGCCAATTGGGATATTATTCGTCAAGTTAAAGAAAATGTATCTATTCCTGTACTCGGAAATGGCGATGTGGAAACACCGCAAGATGCGAAGCGTATGCTTGAAACGACTGGAGTAGATGCAGTGATGATTGGGCGTGCTGCATTAGGAAATCCATGGATGATTTATCGTACGGTGCAGTATCTGGAAACAAGAGAATTAAAAGAAGAGCCAGGTGTACGTGAAAAAATTGATGTGTGTCTATTGCACTTCGAACGTCTTGTTCAATTAAAAGGTGAAAGCGTAGCCGTACGTGAAATGCGCAAGCATGCATCATGGTACTTGAAAGGTATTCGTGGTAACGGTAAAGCGCGTAATGCTATTAACCAAACAGAAACAGCTGTAGAGCTTCGTGCCCTATTAAATGAACTGGTGCATGAATATGAGGAACGTGAGTCTAATCTTCTTATACCAACAGCGAAAGAAATGATTCTATAAAAGAAAAAGGAGGCATCTCTAGTTGAGATGTCTCCTTTCAGATTGTAGACAAACTCAAAAATTGAGTTTGTTTACAGTCTTTTTTCTTTTCAAATAGAAGTTTCTATATGAACTTGTTGCTTTCCGCTACGGCGGACGCTTTTTGCGGGCATGGCGTCAGTCTCCTCGTCACTACGTTCCTGCGGGGACTTTTGCTCATGCTATTCTTTGCAGAAGTCGCCGCCTGCGCTCCAATCAACGAGTGGTCGTCTATAAACGATTGAGGTATCTGAAAATCATTGAACGTCCTATTTGGGTGCATCATCATCAAAGTGACATGAACAAAACTACAAACGTCGAAAAGAAACGATTGAACGTGTATTTGAAGAATAGCTCACTGGACATGGCAAAGTCCAAAATTGGCAGAAGAGTACTGCTCTCGTTAATAGGGGCTATTACTATTTCTGATAATATGTCAAAAAATTTAGTGTAAACTTTTTGGAGCTTAGCTCACTGGACATTCTATTTTTATTGAGAACTTCAATTATTTGAATTATTAATCATTTAGACTCTCGTGGAAATTAAACCGAAACAGATGAATACAACATTAAAATTGTGTACAATAGAAATATTATGGACGTAAACGCGGACAATTTAATAAGGAGTGAAACAAGTGTCAAACATAGAAGAATTAAATGATCAGCTTTTGGTGAGACGCCAAAAAATGACGACTATACGTGAAAATGGTCAAGATCCGTTTGGTAGCCGTTATGAACGAACGCATTTATCAACAGAAGTAATTGAACAATTTGCAGATCAAACAAAAGAACAGCTAGAAGAAAACCTTCAAGAGGTTATTATCGCAGGCCGTATTATGACAAAGCGCGGTAAAGGGAAAGCTGGCTTTGCACATATTCAAGATTTAAGCGGACAAATTCAAATTTATGTACGTCAAGATCACGTTGGTGAAGAGGCTTACGAATTATTTAAACAAGCTGACTTAGGTGATATCGTAGGTATCCGTGGTAACGTCTTCCGCACACAAGTAGGGGAGCTTTCAGTAAAAGCGGAAGGATTTACATTCCTTACGAAGGCATTACGTCCAATGCCAGAGAAATTCCACGGCTTACAGGATGTAGAGCAACGTTACCGTCAACGTTACTTAGACTTAATGACAAATGAAGATAGCAAAAATACGTTTATTACACGTTCTAAAATCATTCGCGCTATTCGAAACTATTTAGATAATGCGGGGTATTTGGAAGTTGAAACGCCAATGCTTCATACGATTGCTGGTGGTGCGGCGGCTCGTCCGTTCATTACACACCATAATGCGCTTGATATGGAACTATATATGCGTATCGCTATTGAATTGCACTTAAAACGTTTAATCGTTGGTGGACTTGAAAAAGTATATGAAATTGGTCGTGTTTTCCGTAACGAAGGAATTTCAACACGTCATAATCCTGAATTCACAATGATTGAGCTATACGAAGCATACGCAGACTACAAAGATATTATGTCTTTAACAGAGAACTTAATTGCACATGTAGCGCAAGAAGTTCTTGGTACGACAACAGTTCAATATGGAGAAGATGAAATCAAGCTCGCAGCAGGTTGGAAACGTGTCCATATGGTAGATGCCGTTAAAGAGGCTACAGGTGTAGATTTCTGGCAAGCTATGACAAAAGAACAAGCACAAGCGCTTGCTCAGGAACATGGAGTAGAAGTTAAACCTTCACATGAAGTGGGGCATATCATTAATGAGTTTTTTGAGCAAAAAGTAGAAGAGACACTTGTACAACCAACATTTGTATTCGGTCACCCAGTCGAAATCTCTCCACTAGCTAAGAAAAATCCAGAGGACGAGCGCTTCACAGATCGTTTTGAATTGTTTATCGTTCGTCGTGAGCATGCAAATGCCTTCACAGAACTAAATGACCCGATTGATCAGCGTGAACGCTTTGAAGCACAATTAGCTGAAAAAGAAGCAGGAAATGATGAAGCGCACGAAATGGATAATGATTTCGTAGAAGCGTTAGAGTATGGTATGCCGCCAACAGGTGGTTTAGGTATTGGTATTGACCGTTTAATCATGCTATTAACGAACTCACCATCAATCCGTGACGTACTATTATTTCCAACAATGCGCCACATCACGAAATAATGTCCTATTAAAAGGAGGCCCGAATAAAAAGGGCCTCCTTATTTTATTGAGATTTAAAAAAAACAGGAGTATAGTAGAAAAACAATGTCATAGATTACACGAAAGTAAGAAGTCTTGGTGCTCGAAAAGTATATAAATAGCTTACTAATGACGAATTTATCACAAAAAATATTTTTATAGTAAAAACACTTGCACTCGTTGTAGATTCGTGATAAATTATTACTTGTCGTTAAGACGACGCAAGAAAAACATAACAAACTTAAAATTGCATCACAAAAAGAGGTTGACAACAACATCTTGCAATGATAGAATATAAAAGTTGTCACTTTTGACGAGTTGAAAAACTTCTGAAAAAAGTTGTTGACAACGAACATGAGAAACGTTATGATATAAGAGTTGCTGAAAACAAAAAGCAACAAC
>NZ_JBMGUV010000034.1:0-55434 GCF_049058285.1 Lysinibacillus sp. UGB7 | reverse complement strand
TTAAACTAACAAAAATACTTGCAACACCTATTATAGTACTGTACAGTACTAATTATGACAAGGGTAAAATTAATGAATCAAAAACGTGTGATTGAAGTAGCTGCAACATTATTTTTAGAAAAAGGGTTTGCTTATACAAGCATGGATGAATTAGTTCGTGTAAGCAAAGTTTCAAAGTCTAATGTGTATTATCACTTCTCTAATAAGGAAGAATTGTTGGAAGGGGTCGTTGATTATTGGATTGAAATGTATCAATCTGCAATTGATGGCTTACTATCTCAAAACCAATTATTAGTTGAAGATCGTATCCAACTGTTTTTAAAGCAATTATCACAAGGAGTTCAGACGAGAGAATATAAGGGGAGCTGTCCATTTATTACGCTTTATATTCAAAGCCCTACAAATGCCACAAAAGTAAAAGAAAAAATAGGTCTTTTTTTTGCAGGATTACAAACGAAAGTTTCTCTATTACTTAAACAAGGGGTAGAGAATGGTGAATTTAGAAAGACAATTAATATTGACGAGGTTGCATCTCTTTTTATTACAAATCTTGAAGGAGCGCTATTTATTTCAGAAACACTGAAGGATGCAACTGTAATCATGAAAACAGCAGATCATTTTTTTAACTTGCTTCGATAAAAGAAGCATTTTTTTTACATCAAATTAGTACTGAATAGTACTAAAAAGGGGATTTTATATGAGAACAGTATTTTTAACTGGTGGAACAGGCTTTATTGGAAAGCAATTAGTGAAAGAATTAGCCAAAGAGGATGTTAAAATACTCCTTTTAGTGAGGTCGAAAAGTAAAGCAACACGCATTTATCAAGAAAGAGGTATCTTAAAAGAGGCAGTTATGCACTTTATTGAAGGTGATTTGACGAAAATAGACTTAGGTCTAAGTGCTGAAGATAAGGAGAGGGTATTGAAAACGGATGCGATTATTCACGCAGGAGGCCCCATGGATATTCAAGCGACAAGCAAAGAGGCAGCTTCCGTATTTTTGAATGGTGCCCAACATATTAGTGAATTCGCTAAAAATATTCATCAATTGAAGGGATTGCAACAATTTATTCATGTTGTAGGTTATATGAGTCCCTTTGATGATAAAAATAGCAAGATTGCGATTGATGTGTTTAAAGAAGGAAACCATTATTTGAAAATAAAAAATCCATATGAGAGAACAAAATTTTTAGCAGATCTTTATATCCGTCAGCAGGCATCAACAGTAGGTTATCCGCTTTCAGTAATTAATCCACCAACTGTAGTTGGTAGTAGTAAAACAGGGAGTACGGAGCAAACAGGAGGCTTAGGCTTGCTTGTGAAGAGTATGCGAAAAGGGCTAATGCCAGTGATTCCTGGAGGTAAGGGATATAGTTTACCACTTATTTCAAATGATGAGCTTGCGAAGTTTATTGTCCAGGTTTTCAGATTGGGGCAACCGACTATTCAAACATATACACTTGTTGAAGACAAACAGCATGATCAGAACATTTCTGAATTATTAAGTGTTATATCGGAAAGTATGAATATAAGGGCACCTAAAATCTCTGTCCCAATGCCACTTATGAAAACAATTATGAATAGTGGAGTAAGTAAAATAACACAAATTCCTGCTGATGGGCTGAATTTTATTACAAACCGAACATTTTCAAATGGTTCAGCGAAAAAAATTATGGGAGAAGATTGGTTTAAGAAGACGAGTGTAATGAAATTTTTCCCTGCCGTAGTAGCTGATCTGGATTATCGAATGATGTATCCAAATGGCCAGCATAATCATTTATTTAAACGAACATTATGCGATAACACTACCATTTACCAATTACAAGGAGAGGGTAAACCGTTTATTTTATTACATGGTTTATTGAGTGATGGAGAGGATTTATTTCCTTTAGGACAAGAGCTTCATGAAAAAACGGGTCAACCTGTATGGATCTTGGATCTTCCAGGTTTGGGACGTTCTCCTTTTAAACGAGAGAAAAATCTTCTAGATATCTATTTGAATGTAGTGAAAAAGTTGTTGGAGAAAGCTACTAATGGTGCCCATCTAATTGGCCATTCATTTGGTGCGTATATTCTTTTGGAAGCATTAGTACAAAAGTACATAGATAAGAAGTATACAATTACTTTACTTCAGCCACCTGTTGCTAAAAAAAATGCTAAATCGATAAATGTTCCTCAATTTTTGAACAAATGGACATTGAAATTGGCAACTACTAATTTGATAGAGCGTTATTTATTAAGTAATGGTTTATTTGAAAGTACGGAGAGCATCCCTGAACATTATATTGAAAAAATAAGTAACAGTTTTACTTCTCCTAGAATTTTAAATACCACGGTTCAGCTTAACAGTTTACTATTTAAAAACGTTCAAGGTGATTTCAATGAAGTAAATGAAGTAACAAAGTATAATCTTCGCATTATTTGGGGGGATTATGACAGAGGCTATTCTGCTCCTTCGCATCTTGGTAAGGTTGATTTTGTTCCATATGGTCATCATTTTCCTCTAAACCATCCGAGTGAAACGGCTAATTTGGTAATAAAAAATAGTAGTACTAGCAGATGAGAGTGTGGGATAAATAAAAAGCGTGTAGTAAATTCGTTGTGTCTTTGAAATAAAGTCGTACTGTTTGAAAAAAAGATTGTTTACATGAACGCTGGATATATTTACTTAAGAATCTAACAGCTAATCAATTACAGCGTACATATCAGTATCCTGAGGTAGTAAAATGCGAATTGAACAAAGTATTGCTCCTTACGCATGGCATGTAATCACCTTGTGAAGAAATATACTTAAACTCCCATGAAAGAACGTAATAATCTTTCAAAAAACAAACAAATTATTTTATGTTGCATGTAGTCGAGCCATTAAATCCCTAGTGCTGATTAATTATATATGATTAGCAAAATAACACAGGAAATAAGTAAAATACAACCTTTACAAGAATTAAAAAGGGTAAAAAATATTACAGGTAATATAAGCGAATTTTTATCTGATATAAGCGATTGGAACAATACTAATTTGTTCGAATTAAAAGAATCTAATTATGAAGCTTTTAAAAAAGAGATTAAATCAATAGTTATTTAATTTTGCTTCTTAATATTTAAACCTACTCAGAATGTACCATAATGAGTAGGTTTACTTCTTTAATATGAACATAAGGTATATGCATCAGAAAGAGATGTAAGTGAATAATTTATTGAATCAACTTAATTAAAACACTTGGCTATAGTATTTTATTTGTTTAATATTAAAAGTCTGGACATTCTTGTCCAAAAAGTAGGATCAATGAAACTAAAGACACAAAAGTTTAAATTACTATAACTTTTTGTAGAATTGAAATAAAGTTGCGATGTTTATAAAAAGGATACGATGTTTAAAATAAAGTCGCGACGATTATAAAAAAGTTACGATTAATAACCCTGGGTATTGGCTCAGTGGGCCACGTCCGGACGATGCCAGGTACGTGCTTTCCTTGTAGGTCGCCGTTTACATGCTTCAGGATGAGTTTGGAACGGTTTCTGTAACCTTATTCCCGCAAGTTTTTCATCTTGTTCAAGAGCTTTTACTAGAAGATGAATTGCTTTACATTGAGAGAACGCTTGAAAAGCGCTTTGGTAGACCTCAAGTGAAAATAAAATATGCACAAACGACGAAAAGAATATGAAATTGAAGGGAATTTTAGAAACTGCATAAATTTTTATGCAGTTTTTTCTTTACTTTCAAATAATTATTTTGTAAGATAAAGCCAACTTCAAAAGTGGCCAGACCACTTTTGAATTCATTCAGTAAGAGACGCCATCATCTGAAGGTGGTGGATTTTGTTTCTTTTTAGTAGGTATCCAAACACCTACTGAATGAAGATACTGAATGAAGATAAAGCCTTTGGATGCATTGTTTATCTGCGCGAAAGGAAAGCGACAGCAATAATTATTCCAAGGCGAATAGATTGACCGAGGAGTTGATCGTATGGATAAAAAAACCGAACAAAAGAAAGTGTTTTTAGATATCGTCCAACAATTACGACAACTTATTAAAATAGAAAAAATACAGGCTGGTGAAAAGTTACCTTCCGAAAGAGTCCTTTCAGAACGTCTAGGTGTCGGGCGATCCTCTGTGAGAGAGGCATTGCGAAGTTTAGAGTTATTAGGTCTTATTGAAACGAGACATGGGGAAGGTACGTTTCTAGCTTCTACAAAAGCATCAGCTCGTAGAAATATTGTCGATGTTTATATTAGAAGATGAAAAATCAAAAAGGATGTCGAATTAACGCGACAAATTCATGAAAAGGAAGCCATTCGCGTTATAAGTTGTACAGAGACTCTGCGAACACTACCAGTGTGGGGCAGTTTTTTTGTAAAGCTAGAGATAGAAAGTACGATTAATTGTCGGGATGTTTTACGAGAAATAATCATCACGTCAGGAAATCGTCTTTCACTAAAAGTCTGGTTTCAGTTAGCAGTTTATGCCGGTGACCGTTTAAATCGAAACTCAACAGAAGAAGAAAAATTAATCATTCAAACTATGTTGAAATCGATGCAGCTTGGCTATGAAAAAGAAGCATTAAAAGCTTACGAACAGTGGATGAATGCTGAACAAGGCATTTAGACAACAAAGGGGGAGTAAAACATGGTAATACGTAGCTTATTTAGTAAAAAGAAAGAGGACGGACAGGAAAAGGGATTTCCAGAAGGACTTATGACAAAATGTCCAGAATGCCGTCACATTCAGTTAACAAAGGAATTAGAAAAAAATCATAAAGTGTGTACAAAATGCGACCATCATTTCAAAATGACTGCACAGGAGCGCGTAGCATATCTCTTAGATGAAGGTTCATTTGTTTCAATGGATGATCATTTACAAACAAGTAATCCACTTAATTTCCCTGATTATGTAGAAAAAATTTCAGTGGCTAAACAACAAACGGGATTAAGCGAAGCTGTACTGACTGGGTTAGGTACTCTTGATGGAGAAGAAATTGTTGTAGCCATTATGGATTCTCATTTCCGTATGGGCTCAATGGGCTCCGTTGTAGGAGAAAAAATCACACGTGCCGTTGAAAAAGCTATTGAATTACGTGTACCGGTTATTATTTTTACTGCTAGTGGTGGAGCGCGCATGCAAGAAGGTATTCTATCATTAATGCAAATGGTAAAAACGAGTGCGGCATTAAAACATCATAGTGAAGAAGGACTATTGTTTATTTCTATCATGACGCATCCTACATACGGTGGCGTTTCGGCAAGCTTTGCTTCTATTGGAGATATTAATATTGCTGAACCGCAAGCATTGATTGGCTTTGCTGGTCGCCGTGTAATAGAAGAAACATTAAGAGAAAAACTACCGAATGATTTCCAAAAGTCAGAATTTTCACTAGAGCATGGTCAGCTTGATGCAATTTTCCATCGAAAAGATTTACGAAACCAAGTAGCAATGCTTGTAAAAATGCATACGAAAGGAGGCATGCAACATGTCTAAAAATTTAGCTTTTGAAGAACCAGTAGTACAATTACGTGAAAAAATTGATGAGTTAAAAACAATTGCTACCGAAGCGAATGTAGATATCACAGGCGAAATCGAAAAGCTTGAAACACGCCTTACTCAGCTAGAACAATCCATTTATACCAATATGAGACCATGGGATCGTGTACAGGTTGCTAGACATCCTGAACGTCCAACAACATTACAATATATAGAAGCTATTTGTGAAAATTTTATAGAGTTACATGGAGACCGTTCGTTTGGTGATGATGCGGCTATTCTTGGAGGAATCGCTCTCTTTGAAGGACAGCCCATAACAATTGTTGGACACCAGCGCGGAAAATCAACTAAAGAAAATATTCGCCGAAATTTTGGTATGCCACACCCAGAAGGATATCGTAAGGCATTACGCTTAATGAAGCAGGCTGAGAAATTTAAGCGCCCAATTATTTGTTTTATTGATACGAAAGGTGCCTATCCAGGTAAGGCAGCCGAGGAACGCGGCCCAAGTGAAGCCATTGCCAGAACTCTTGCTGAAATGACGATTCTAACAGTACCAGTTATTAGTATTGTTATTGGAGAAGGCGGAAGTGGTGGTGCAATTGCATTAGGGGTAGCTAATCGCGTCTTTATGTTAGAGAACTCAACGTATTCGGTTATCTCGCCTGAAGGTGCTGCATCGATCTTATGGCGAGATGGTAGTCTAGGGAAGCAAGCAGCAGAAGCAATGCGTATAACAGCACCTGACTTAAAAGAGCTCGACGTTATTGATGGAATAATTCCTGAAATAACTGGTGGAGCACACCGTAATGTTGCGAAGCAAGCAATTTATATAAAAGATTGTATAAGCGTCACACTAAAAGCATTGAATTCTTTAAATGGCGAACAATTGATTGAGGATCGTTATGAGAAATTCAGAAAGATTGGACAATATACAGAAGCTTAAATTCATTTTTAGGTTTTGGACATGTGTATTTGCTCGTAAAGAGATAAACGTTGTTTCTTAAATAAAATAATAGCCTATTACTGGAAGAAAAAAAGGTTGTAGTTTGTAAAAAAGATTGGTCATTTAAAATAAAGTTCGATAATTTGTAATATAGTTTGATAAAAATAACTTCGCATTTAAATAAAACCCATTCATTTTGATCAAACTTTTTTCAAAATACGTGGGTTTCTTCTAACTATTATAAAATCAACGTTCGCAACCAACACTAATGTGCATAACTGTGGAACAGTACGAGCACATGGAGAAGAAATATTAAGACAGTCGGAAAAATGTGCGTTGTCTGGACATTCTTGCCCAAAAAGTAGGGAATTATATTATGTCCGGACATTCTTGTCCAAAATGTCTGTAGATTCTTGTCCATATACAACAGATATTATGGGGAGTTGACGTATCCAAGCCCTCCTCCACGCCAAATAATTTTAGTTTACATAATATAAATTATAGGAAGTTATGTTTCATTGCTAAGTATACTTATAATATTGAGACAAAAATGCAAAAATAAGCTCAGATAGCCATGTAGACTTCTGAGCTTATTTTTTATTTAGTTAAAGCTTTCATATCTGCAACGATTGTTTCTACCGGTACATTTGTAGCGCCGTCGTAATCTTTAACGACTTGGCCATCTGCATTGACTAAATAATAGCTCGACATATGTACGACCTGGTCATTACCTGGAGATTTTTTCACTAAAGAATTAAATGATTTTCTTGCAAATTGCTCAATATATTCTTGCTTATAACCGGTTAATAGCTGCCATTTACTACTATCAGCAACCGAATAAGAATTTAAATAATTTGTTAACACTTCTGGCGTATCTACATCAGGATCCACGCTAAACGCTACAATGTTATAGTCCTCAATGTCTTCATTCTGGAGAGCCGTTTGAATCTCTGTCATATTAAATGTCATAGGCGGGCAAACTGTCGTGCAATTTGTAAAGATAAACATTGCTAACCACGGCTTATCTTTTAAATCATCTAAGCTAACTTCCTTATTGTTTTGATTTGTAAGCGAAAAATCCTGCACCTCTATATTTAACTCAGGTTCAAATTTATAGCTTCCACAAGCTGCCAATAAGCTACTTACTATAAGTATCCCAATCAGCATGATACTTCTCTTTTTCATCGATTTATTCACTTCCCTTTAATTTATCATCGCTGTTAATTGTATAAATTATAGAATCTAAATACAAGATAACGGACTTGAACTTTAAAATCTTTTTAGTTTCTAGCTGGGTTTTGTATAATTTCGGTAACAATTAATCCTTTATATTCCAGAAAATAAAGGATTCTTTAAAAAAATTTTTTATTATTTTGGTTATTTCCCAAGGGTCATAAAATTGTTATATAACAATTTATTTTTGCTTATCTCTCCTTTCGTTAATTTAATAGTAAAATAAACGAAATACTCAAAATTCTCTTTCGTGTCTATATTTTCTCCTACATTCAAAATTATTATCACTAAGTTATTTCAATAATACTATTTCACTCGTTAATCCCTTTCTCTTCTATGCGTATTATTTCTATTAAATCCTTATTATTTCTACATTATTTCCGCTTGATTAATAAGACTAAAAATTAAAAAAACTCAAAATTTAGTATTGCATTATAGGAATCTTCCTCATAAAATAAGTGAATATAACGACGAAACAAAAAGAAATATGTCGTTTAAAACAGCAATATATAACTTTAGGGGGAATAATAATGGCTAATATTACTAAGAACAAAAACGTGCAATCAGTTGACTATAATGCAATTGAAGCTATGGAATCGTTCAACAAATTCGTTAAAAAGAAAAATACTTTCCTTTTTTCGATGACAGCAGGGTTTTTATTTCTTTATATCTTATTGCCAATCCTTGCTTTTCAACCTGTACTACAACAACAAGTTGTTGGTAGTATTACGGGGGTTTGGGTTTACTCAGCGGGATTATTCATCATGACCATTGTTCTTTGTACAGTATATGTAAAAAAAGCTACTTCATTCGATAGAGCTGCAGCTGCAGTTTTAGCAGAATATCATGCGAAAGGTGGAAAATAAATGAATTTAGTATCAGTTGGATTCTTCTTAGGCATCGTTGGCTTAACACTAGTAGTTACGTATATTGCAGCGAAGCGTACTTCTTCCGCAAGTGACTTCTATACAGCTGGAGGAGGTCTGAAAGGATGGCAAAATGGTTTTGCGATTGCTGGTGATTATTTATCGGCTGCTGCTTTTCTTGGGGTTTCTGGTGCCATTGCGCTGACGGGTTTTGATGGTTTCTTCTTCTCCGTTGGCTATGTAGTAGCAAACCTCGTTCTTCTATATGTAATTGCTGAACCTATGCGTAACTTAGGTCGCTATACTTTAGCAGATATGTTAACAGCTCGTTTCAATGAAAAGCGTGTTCGTGGTGTTGCGGCCACAGGTACAATTATTATCGTTATTCTTTACATGATTGCTCAATTAGTTGGTGCGGGCGCATTGATTAAATTATTATTTGGTATTGAGTACTGGGTTGCGGTGTTAATTGTCGGTGTCATGATGACGACATATGTATTATTTGGTGGCATGACAGCTACATCTTGGGTACAAATTATTAAAGCTGGCCTTCTATTATTTGGTACAGGCTTACTAGCTACACTTGTACTGATTAAGTTTGACTTCTCTTTAGTCAAAATGTTCGATACAATTTCTGCAGACCACGGCGAACAATTCCTAGTGCCAGGTTTAAAATACACAAGTTCAATTGACTCTGTTTCAATGATGATGGCCCTTGTATTAGGTACGTCTGGTTTACCACATATTTTAATGCGTTTCTTCACAGTAAAAGATGCAAAAACAGCGCGTGCGTCTATTTCTTGGACAACTTGGATTACAGCTATCTTCTTCTCTTTAACTATTTTCCTGGGCTTCGGTGCTATGCATTTTGTAGGTCTTGATAACATTATTGCTGAGAGTAAAGCTGGTAACACGGCAGCTCCTCTACTTGCCGAATTCCTGGGTGGTGACGTGTTAATGTCGTTCATCTGTGCGGTAGCATTTGCAACAATCTTAGCGGTAGTTTCTGGTTTGGTTTTAACAGGTGCATCTGCTATTTCACATGATATTTATGGTGAAATCATAAAAGACGGTAAATTAACAGAGAAACAACAAGTTTTAGCAGCTCGTACAGGCTCTATTTCTATTGCCATTGTTTCTATTATTCTTGCATTATTTGCACAAAGCTTAAATGTATCATTCTTAGTATCATTTGCTTTCTGTATAGGTGCATCTGCTAACCTTCCAGTTATTCTCTACACAATCTATTGGAAAAAATTCAACTCTACAGGCGCTGTTACGGCCATGGTAACAGGTTTGGTTTCATGTTTAATATTAGGTGCAATGGGTCCAAACGTATGGAGCCCTATAGAAGGCGCTGCTATCTTTGTTGGTGATCCACTAGTACCATTAGCTGTTCCGGCCATTATTACCATTCCGCTTGGCTTTATAGCAGGTTATTTAGGCTCTGTTCTTACTGCTAACAAAGTGTCACAAGAAGAAGCAGAACGTATTTACAAAGAAATTCGCGTAAAAGCAAATACAGGTGTTTCTGTTTCAGATATTTCTCATTGATTTTTTGACATTTCCATCATCTATTTTTAAGTGAAAATTGCAACTAAAAAGCTCGACTTCGGTCGGGTTTTTTCTGTTTATTATTATAAAAATTCAAGTATTTTACTTATCGAACAATACTATTTCTTTTCCAAATATCAGCAAAAACCCATTTTTCACTAGTTAAATAGTGTTTATTTTTTCTGTAAAAAACGCTTTTTTTCTCGGTTTTGAAACTCTGTTTTTTGTCAAGAAGCTAGGATTATCCTAGTTTCTTGTATTTATCTGAATATTCCAAAACCCTTTAATTTCTAGGCTTTGTCACGAATTTTCTGTTTAAAGTCTATTTTTCAGAAAATTTTTTTTGCATAATTTTTCTGAAATGTATTGCAATTTTGTGAACTCTCTCATAAAATTAAGATGTGAATTCACTAAAGTAGCAAAATCAAGCATTAAAGCAGTAAAAATAAACACAAAATGGGGAATGTTTATGGCGAACAATCAAGCAAGCAAAAGCGTCGTTATCGACTATGATGCAATTGCAAATCAAGAATCGTTTAAAACACTTGTAAGAAAAAAGAATGCATTTCTTTGGTCAATGACTGCATTCTTTTTAGCGGCTTACATGTTGCTTCCAATTCTTACTTCATACACAACAATCTTACACCAGAAGGCATTTGGGGAAATTACTTGGGTGTGGATTTACGCAGCAGGACTATTCATTATGACTTGGAGCTTATGTCACTTATATGTTGCGAAAGCAAATAGTTTTGACAGAGAAGCAAAAGCAATTATCGCTGAATATGAAAACGGAGGTGGCCGTCCATGAGCTTTATAGCAATATTTTTCTTCGTAGCAATCGTTGGTCTTACATTAGTCATTACATGGTGGGCATCTAAACGTACTTCATCTGCAAGCGATTTCTATACTGCAGGCGGCGGTTTAACAGGTTGGCAAAATGGACTAGCTATCGCTGGTGACTACTTATCAGCAGCTTCTTTCCTAGGTATCGCTGGTGCTGTTGCACTATTCGGATTTGATGGATTCTTCTTCTCTATTGGTTATTTAGTAGCTTACTTAGTGGTACTTTATATTGTGGCTGAGCCATTACGTAACCTAGGTAAATTCACTTTAGCTGACATGATCACTGCACGTTTCGACAACGCAAAGGTTCGTGGTACAGCAGCTTTAAGTACAATTACAATTGTTTTATTCTACATGATTGCACAGCTAGTTGGTGCAGGCGCACTTATTCAATTACTTCTAGGAATCGACTATTGGATTGCAGTTTTAATCGTAGGTGTTATGATGACTACTTACGTTTTATTCGGCGGTATGACTGCCACTTCTTGGGTACAAATTATTAAAGCTTGTCTTTTAATGTTAGGTACAGTAATTATCTCATTCCTAGTATTAAAAGAGTTTGGCTTCAGTATTTCAACAATGTTTACAGAAATGACAACTGTAACTGAAAGCGGTGCAGCGTACTTAAACCCTGGTCTTAAATACACAAATGGCATTGACACGATTTCGATGTTAATTGCGTTAGTATTAGGTACTGCGGGGCTACCACATATTTTAATGCGTTTCTTCACTGTAAAAGATGCAAAAACAGCTCGTTCTTCAGTAATTTGGGCAACTTGGATTGTAGGACTGTTTTACGTTTTAACAATCTTCTTAGGCTTCGGTGCAGCTGCATTCGTAGGTAAAGAAGAGATTATCGCGGCAAACGCTGCTGGTAACATGGCTGCTCCACTTCTTGCGGAAGCACTTGGTGGCGACATCCTATTCTCATTCGTTTGTGCGGTAGCATTCGCAACAATCTTAGCGGTAGTTGCTGGTCTGGTACTGTCAGGTGCTTCTGCCCTATCACATGATATTTATGGTCAAATTATTAAAAAAGGAAAAATTACAGAGAAAGAGCAAGTACTTGCAGCTCGTATTGGTTCAATCACAATCTCTATTATCTCTATCTTACTTGCACTTGGTGCACAAACATTAAACGTTGCATTCTTAGTATCCCTAGCATTCTGTATTGCAGGTTCTGCAAACTTACCAGTTATTATTTACACAATTTACTGGAAGAAATTCAATACAGCCGGTGCTGTGACAGCAATGTTAACAGGTTTAATTTCAGCTTTAATTCTAGTAGCAGTATCTCCTAACGTATGGAATCCGGTTGAAGGTAAAGCGATTTTCGTTGGTGATCCGTTAATCATGTTAACAAACCCAGCCTTAATCTCAGTACCTCTTGGATTCTTAGGTGGATTCATTGGAACGTTACTTTCTAAAGAATCTAACGATGCAAAATACCGTGAAGTGGATGTTAAAGCTAACA
Source organism: Lysinibacillus sp. UGB7 (assembly GCF_049058285.1). Classification (NCBI taxonomy): domain Bacteria; kingdom Bacillati; phylum Bacillota; class Bacilli; order Caryophanales; family Bacillaceae; genus Lysinibacillus; species Lysinibacillus sp. UGB7. Next base: position 43,039 of record NZ_JBMGUV010000034.1, on the reverse strand, counting down.
CAGGTATTTCTGTACAAGACGTATCACACTAATAGAATGACAGTAACCTCGTAGGCTTCTAGCTTGCGAGGTTTTACTTTTTCTCCCCTATTCGGTACTATTATGGGTAAAGACAGTTGGAGGTAGAGAACGATGACACAATCTGGGGCAAAAAAGAAGCGAATGCATATCAAACGTACAAAAGGTAAGGATGTAGAGAAAAATCGTCAGTCTTCCCCGTTCAGTACGCATGAACGTGTAACAAAAACGAAACGAGAATCCATCGACCGTAAATTTACAAAGTATAAAAAGCAGCAGCATGTAGACGAGTAGTCGCTCTATACGCTGTTGCTTCTTCGTATCCATATTCTTATAGCCTATAAAATGCTTCCGTATTTTGAGTAATGTTAGTAGCCGCTTCCTGCATGGATAGACCCTTAAGTGTTGCAATGACCTCTATCGTTTTGTGCATCATTTGTGGTGATGTGCGTTTATTTGTAAAAGGACCATCAAACGGCCATGGTCCATCTGTTTCTACCATCATGCGTTCTATTGGGACCTTTTTGATAAGCTGTTGAATTTCCGTTTCATACGTACAATCTGGTGTAATGGACATAAAATAACCGTTATGTATCATACGTTGAATAACCTCGTCATCGCCTTTAAACCAGTGGAAATGTGCGTTGGTGACGCCATGCTTTTCAAGTAGATCACATGCCATGGAGGCATCTTCATAAACAGCATGTAACACAATTGGTTTTTCTAGTTCTTTTGCAAGCACGATAAATCGTTCTAATAACGAAATATAAGGTATATAATCAACGGCATTTTCTTGCTTTAAGTAATAAGGTAGACCTACCTCACCGATTGCCACCATCTCTTCTGCGTGTAGACGTATCCAAGTGAAAAGAGCGTCTTCCTCTTCAGAATTAGGTAAAGCTTGTTCAGGATGAAAGCCAAAAGCAGCTTTAACCTGAGGATAGGCTCGCGCCAAGGTTAATGTTTTTTCACAAGATTCTAAGTCTGTGCTAACAGCCACTACCTGCTTAGCCTCTTTCAGCAATAACGGAATTTCATGTTCCTTATACTGATCTAAATGAATATGCGCGTCAATCAACATAAGCATCGTCCTTTTCTTCTTTTAAATAGTTAAATAACTGTTGTTTTAACGCATTAAAGCTTGCTGTATGGCGAATGTCCTCTGAACGGGGTCTAGCAAACGGTACGATTATTTCCTTCTTGATAGTGGCTGGGCGCTTCGTTAACACGATAATGCGATCTGCTAAAAATAGAGCCTCTTCGATATTATGTGTGACAAACAAAATCGATTTTCGATGTTTTTCCCAAATAGATAACAGCCATGCCTGCATTTCAAGTCTCGTAAACTCATCAAGCGCTGAGAAAGGCTCATCTAAGCATAAAATAGGTTTCTCACTTACGATTGCCCGAATAAACGATACACGTTGCTGCATGCCTCCAGAGAGCGCGTTTGGAAAGGCATTTTCAAACTGTGCAAGTCCTACCTTTTCAAGCCAAGCCCTTGCCTGCTCTATATTTGGTTTATGCTGTAGTTCCTCAACAATCGTAACATTCTCTAAAATTGTACGCCAAGGGAGTAAACATGGTTGCTGTGGCATATAGCCGATGCTTCCTCTTTTTAGCTGTATGTCTTCATCGTTTAACAAAATAGCTCCCTCGTCTATAGCTGAAATACCACCAATTAACTGAAAAAGTGTGCTTTTTCCACTACCAGATGGGCCGATAATCGCAACAAATTCGCCTCTCTTTACTTCGAAGGACAGATTTTGTATGACTTGCAGTGAACCAAAGGCTTTATCAATGTCTTGAATGTTCAGCATGTAATCCCCTCCCTTTCACAACAAGTTTTTCGAGCATACGAATAACACTAAATAACAATAAGCTTAATAAGACAATCGCAAAGATGGCCACGAATACACGGTCCGTACGAAAGGAAGATTGTGCAAGTGTCATATAGACACCAATGCCCTTTTTAGCACCAAGCCACTCTGCAATCACGGCACCCATAACGCTATAGGTAGCTGCAATCTTTATACCTGAGAAAATAGCAGGATAGGCATTTGGCCATTCAAGTTTCCAAAATGTTTGCGCTTTCGTTGCTCCGATCATCGCAAAATAATGTTTTAACTCAGGTGAGGTTTGCCGAAATCCGTCCATAGCTGCAATAACAATTGGAAAGAAGCAAACCAAACAAATAATGATGAGTTTAGGTAATAAGCCAAAGCCAAACCAGATGATTAACAGAGGTGCTAAGACAAGTATAGGTACATTTTGTGACACAATTAGAATGGGATAGAACAATGCCCGAATCATAGCTGAACGATGTAACAATACTGCGACACTTAACCCAAACAATATCCCAATAGCTAGACCTAAAAGTGCCAATTGGACAGTAGCTAAGACATGTGGTAAAAATGCTTGATACGATTGAATCGCTTCTATTAAAATGGCACTCGGTGCTGGTAATAGCCAATGCGGAATTTGTGCAAATTGAACAATTAGTTCCCAGACGAATAAGAGGAAGACGATAAAAATGATCGTCCTCCCTTGCTTTATCGCCTGTTTCATGCTCGATATTTCTCCGTTAATGTCCCCATTGTTATACCTGTTGGTTGATATAAAATTTTCACTTGTGTAATAACGTTTATAGCCCCAAGCGCAATCATTTTTTTATTCATTTCTTCTATGATTTGTAGCAAGGTAGAGAGCTCGCCTTCCATTGTCGTTTCAAGTGGATGTACCTCATATTTCACTCCTGAAGCATCAATAATAGCGATAGCCGCATCAACAAAAGGAATAACGTCCTCATATTTTTCAGTTTTCGGTATGATTTGTACACTTATTAATGAATTTGCCATTTACTTTGCCTCCTTAGTAGGTAAAAAATCGTTGGTAAACGCCTTTTCTGGGTTGAACTCCCCTTCTAAGACTTTATTACTTGTCATCCAATCAGCATAGTTTTTCCATACGGCTAATTTTTGCGCACCCCATTGTGTGGCATCATCTCGATACTTGTCTGCTAGCCATTCCTGACTTTTATGTACAAGCTCTTTATCTAAGTCTGGTGCCGCTTCAAGTAGTATATCCGCCGCTTCTTTCGGTTGGCTGATAGCATATTCATAGCCCTTTGCAGCTGCCGCAATAAATGCCTTTACCGTATCAGGATTCTGTGAAATCATTTTTTCATTGGTTGCAAGTACGGGTGTATAGTAGTCAAGTTGTTCACTATAGTCTGTTAAGTACATCATGTTGAGTTTTTCCCCACGTAGTTCCGCTTCAATACCTGTCCAAGCATAGTATATCCAGGCAAAATCAATATCTTTCTGCAACATGGTGAAGAAATCTAAATCACCGGCATTGACGATATCTAATTTATTGACATCTGCATTCTCTGTTTGCATTAATGATTGCAGTACAGCCTGTTCAAGAGGCGCACCCCAACCGCCGTACGTTTTGCCTTCAAAATCTTTTGGAGAAGTTATACCATTCGCAGCAAGTGACGCAAAACCAGACGTATTATGCTGAATAACGGCTGCAATCGAAACTAAAGGAACTTGCTGGACACGTGCCTGTGTAATCGCTTCTTGGTAGCTTACGCCAAACTCAGCCTTGCCTGATGCAACGAGTTGATCAGCCCCTGCATCGCCAGGTAATAGAATGTCTACGTCTAAGCCCTGTTCCTCAAAGTAGCCAAGTTTTTTAGCTACGTAAAGCCCTGTGTGATTTGTATTAGGTGTCCAGTCTAGTACGACCGATACTTTTTTTAATGCATTCGACTCTTTTTTATCCTCTTTTTCGTTACAGCCAACTAAGGTTAATAGCGCTGCAACAAGAATCAATAACCATCTCTTCATGCTGAATCCTCCCAGTAAGTAGTGTGAAAGTGTCCATGTTTGAATGATTTACCAGAAGAAAAACGCATTCGCTCCGTTTTCACGTAAATAGCGCTAAGTATTCCAAAATGACTGGGGTACATGTACCTGTCTGTCACATATGAATTTGAAGCGACACGAGCGTGTGCGCGAATACCAAGACATAAAAAAACGCCTAGGAGTCATCCCAGACGTTTGAAATCGGTATCAAAAAAATAACATACACTATTTTTGAATAGATGTTCCCTACGCTGGTACGAGCCAAATCAGGTTCAAAGGGTCAGCGTCTTAACGGACACAATCTCAGCTGGCAACTACCAGCCCCCCTACATTCTTAACTTATGAACTTTTCGAGGACTATTATACCCATATCTCAATGGAAATGACAAGACTCTATTTATGTACAGAGCGGATTGTGAACTATGAAATCACAAAAAGCCCAGTTCTCGGTAAGAACATGGGCTAGATTGTTTACCTAATTTTATTTATCATTTTTTACTTTTAAAACATGGGCGATCGCACCGTCAGTCGCTATATCGACTTTAAAGGAGCCATTTGAGTGACGATCTGAGCGCGTTAGCCCTTTCACATCAATTACTTCTTGTACACCCTTTTCCGTTTCTACCAGGATTTGCTCTTCATCAGTAGCTCGGATAACCGCCACAATACGATGCGGATTAGCTTTTAATTCTGTTAATACTTTTAGTCCACGTTTTGCACGACTTGCCAGATCTACCTCGGCGACATTCATTTTCTTCGCTGCCCCACGCTGTGTCACAATCACAACGTATTCCGTGTCACTTGGCTTTAAGATTGTTACACCTACTAAAGCTTCGCCTTCTTTCAGCGTTATGCCTTTAACCCCACCTGTTTTCACACCCGTAACAGGCAATTCTTCTATCGGGAAGCGAATCGCATAGGCTGTATCTGTTATTAATAATAACTCTGCTTCGTCAGTGATGATATCGGCAAAAATCATTTCATCGCCAGTCTTCACATTCATCGTTTTAATTGGCTTCGAATAACGCGTTACCGCATAATCTGCTAGTGGAGAACGCTTAATTTGCCCATCTTTGGTCGCCGTTAAAATATAGGTATTTGGCTGTTCAAATGTTTCGAAGCCATATACTGCTATAATCGACTCGTCTTCACTAGTCGGTACAATACTTGAAATATGCTGGCCGAGATCCTTCCAGCGGATATCTGGTAATTCATGCACGGGCTGATAAATATAATGGCCACGATTTGTGAAAAGCAGCACATGATGTTGCGTATTTAAATTACCCTCATACAGTAAATAATCAGAATCCTTCATAGCAAAATCTTGGCCATTTGACGCAGCATGAGAACGTGTAGAGGTACGCTTAATATAGCCATCCTTCGTTACCGTAACAACTACTTCTTCACTAGGGACAAGCACATCTAATGTAATCTTAATTTCTTCAATTTCATGTTCGATTTTTGAACGACGTGGTTCAGTAAAGCGTTTTTTGATATCGAGTAATTCTTGCTTTATGACACGCACGAGCTTTGCCTCACTATTAAGAATGCCTTCAAGCTTTGCGATAAGTGTATTTAATTCTTCCTGTTCTGTGCGAAGTTCCGTTATATCTGTGTTGGTTAAACGATATAATTGTAAGCTAACAATCGCCTCTGATTGCACTTCAGTAAAGTCAAACTTCACTTGTAAATTCGTTTTAGCGTCACGTTTATCATTAGAAGATCGAATTGTCGCAATCACTTCATCTAAAATTGACAGCGCTTTTATAAGCCCTTCTACAATATGAGAGCGATCCTTGGCTCTTTGTAAATCATAAATAGAACGATTTGTGACAACTTCCTTTTGATGTGTGATATAAGCATCAAGCAATAAAGGTAATGTCATCATCGTCGGTCGTCGATTATGAATAGCGATCATATTAAAATTATAAGCTACTTGCAAATCAGTTGTTTTAAATAAGTAATGTAAAATACCTTGTCCAGGAATATCTTTTTTCAATTCAATAACAACGCGTAAACCTGTACGATCCGATTCGTCACGAATTTCCGCAATCCCTTCAAGACGTTTATCGACACGTTGCTCATCAATTTTCTTCACAAGGTTCGCTTTATTGACATCATACGGTAACTCGGTAATAACAATCTGCTCTTTGCCCCCTTTTAAAGGTTCAATCACTGCCTGGGCACGTACGATAATTTTGCCACGCCCTGTTTCATACGCTTTTTTAATACCGTCTACACCTTGTATGATGCCCCCAGTTGGGAAATCAGGCCCCTTGATGACCGTCATCAGCTCATCAACCGTTGACTTGGGGTTATCTAAACGCATTAAAACTCCATCTAGCACCTCGTCAAGGGCATGCGGTGGGATATCTGTAGCATAGCCGGCTGAAATCCCTGTTGAACCATTGACAAGTAGATTTGGGAAGCGAGCGGGTAAAACAGTAGGCTCCATATCCTGGTCATCAAAGTTTGGCACAAATTCAACCGTTTTTTTGCCAATATCGCGTAACATCTCCGCTGCAATTGCAGAAAGTCTTGCTTCTGTATAACGCATTGCCGCAGGTGGATCGCCATCAACTGAGCCGTTATTACCATGCATTTCAATCAGCATATGACGTGCTTTCCAATCTTGGCTCATCCGTACCATCGCTTCGTAGACAGAGCTATCACCATGTGGGTGGTAATTACCGATAACGTTTCCGACGGTTTTAGCCGACTTCCGGAACGGTTTCTCATTTGTATTCCCTTCTGTATACATGGCAAATAGAATACGTCTTTGTACAGGCTTTAGACCGTCGCGTGCATCAGGCAACGCGCGGTCTTGGATGATATATTTACTATAGCGACCAAAACGGTCACCCATTACTTCTTCTAATGGTAAATCTTGAAACTTTTCCGTACTACTCATGCTTGGTCCTCCTCTTGTTGGATGAATTCATTGTCTAAAATATTCGAATCATCCTCCATACCGAAGTTTACATTTGCTTCGATCCATTTACGACGTGGTTCTACCTTGTCGCCCATTAACGTTGTTACACGTCGTTCAGCACGTGCGCCATCCTCAATCGTCACACGAATTAATGTACGTGTTTCAGGGTTCATCGTTGTATCCCACAGTTGGTCAGCATTCATCTCACCAAGACCTTTGTAGCGTTGAATAATATAGCCCTTCCCTACTTTGTTGATGGCATGTTGTAGATCATTTTCAGTCCAAGCATATTCAATGACCTCTTTTTTACCTGTACCCTTTGATACTTTATAAAGAGGTGGTAACGCGATGAAAATTTTCCCTGCTTCGATTAATGGACGCATATAACGATAGAAGAACGTCAATAGCAATACTTGGATATGAGCACCATCTGTATCAGCATCGGTCATAATAACGATTTTATCGTAGGCTGAATCCTCAACGGAAAAATCTGTGCCAACGCCAGCGCCAATAGCATGGATAATGGTTGAGATTTCTTCGTTTTTCATAATGTCTTGGAGCTTCGCTTTCTCCGTGTTAATCACTTTACCACGCAACGGCAAAATCGCCTGGAACGTACGATCTCGACCTTGCTTAGCTGAACCACCAGCAGAATCGCCTTCGACTAAATACAATTCGTTTTTAGCAGCGTTCCGTGACTGGGCAGGCGTTAACTTACCAGACAGAATGGTGCTCGCTTTTTTATTTTTCTTGCCGTTACGGGCATCTTCACGGGCTTTACGCGCCGCTTCACGTACTTGCTGGGCACGTATAGCTTTACGAACTAGTGATGCTGACAGCTCTGCGTTTTCTTCAAGAACATACAATATCTGCTCAGATACTACGGAATCTACCGCAGAACGAGCTTCACTTGTACCGAGCTTTCCTTTTGTTTGTCCTTCGAATTGCAGTAAATGTTCAGGAATGCGGACTGAAACAATCGCAGCCAACCCTTCACGAATATCTGTTCCTTCAAGGTTTTTATCTTTATCTTTAAGTAAGCCTATTTTACGTGCATATTCGTTAAAAACACGTGTCAAGGCAGCTTTAGCACCTGTTTCATGTGTTCCCCCATCACGCGTACGTACGTTGTTCACGAACGACAAAATAGTTTCAGAATAGCCATCATTGTATTGGAAGGCAAATTCTACTTCAATATCATCTTGTATACCTTCCACATATTTCACGGGATGGAGTACATCTTTTTCCTCATTCAAATACGCAACGAAAGCTTCAATGCCGTTCTCATAAAAGAAAACATCACTTTTACCTTCCTCGCGTTCATCGATTAATTCAATTTTTAAGCCTTTTAATAAAAACGCAGACTCACGTAAACGTTCCGCAAGTGTATCATAGTTGAATTTTGTGACTGAGAATATTGTGTCATCTGGTAGGAAATGTACGAGTGTGCCTGTTTGTTTAGTTTGACCAATTTCTACAAGTGTTGTAACAGGATGTCCACCGTTTTCAAAACGTTGCTGATATTTTTTGCCATCTCGATGAATCGTTACTTCTAAAAATGTCGACAAAGCATTGACTACAGATGAACCTACACCATGTAAACCTCCACTCGTTTTATAGCCGCCTTGTCCAAATTTACCACCTGCATGTAGCACAGTAAAAATAATTTCTGGAGTAGGCTTGCCCATTTTGTGCATACCTGTTGGCATACCACGTCCAAAATCTCGAACACTTAAGCTTTGATCTTTGTGAATTGTGGCAATGATATGAGAACCAAAGCCAGCGAGTGCTTCATCCACCGCATTATCCACGATTTCATAAACAAGGTGATGAAGTCCTCGGCCGTCTGTAGAACCGATATACATGCCGGGTCGTTTTCGTACCGCTTCTAATCCTTCTAATACTTGAATGGCGTCATCATTATAGACGCTAGGTGACTGTTTATTCGCCAAAAAATTTCCCCTCCAAAAAACAAACGCATGTTCTGATTACGTTCTCTTCCTAATAATAATAGCATTTCCTGTCAATAGCTAGTAACAGGCACAAATAATTTTTTTTATAATTTAGCCTCGCTTGGAAATTAAAGATAGACTTCTATTCTACCAAAGGAATGTGTGATTGACAAAATTGCCATTTTACCTATATTTTAAAAATGAGCAAAAGTTCATTTAAATAGATTGTGACAATATATCTTCCCTTATTGTACCTCAAGTGGGTGAGTTACTTATCAGTTCAGTGAAGAAATATTCCCCATTTGATATTGAATTCAAGGCAAGTGATGAAATCTCCTTCATGACATTGAAGAATAGTGAGAAAAAGTGTAAAATACTTATTACAAACTATTAGTACCAAGTGATGAATTTTGGATGAAAGGAGTCCACCTATGCTAAATGGACTTATTATTTTATGTGCTTATGTGATCGGCTCTATACCTTCTGGGTTATGGGTAGGCAAAATTTTTTATAAAACAGATATCCGCGAGCATGGTAGCGGCAACTTAGGTGCTACCAATACATTCCGTATTTTAGGAAAAAAAGCTGGTTTAGTCGTAACGATTATGGATGTTTTAAAAGGAACAGCGGCGGTATTATTAGTGACTCTACCTGTGTTTGCTGAAGTGTCAATCCACTCATTAATTCTTGGGATTGTAGCAGTTATTGGTCATATGTTCCCTATCTTTGCAAGTTTCCGTGGAGGAAAAGCTGTTGCTACCTCTGCAGGCGTATTGCTCGGTTATTCTTGGCCACTATTTATCTTGCTATTTATTACATTCTTTATCACTTTAAAGCTAACGAAAATTGTCAGCTTAACATCGATGATAGCCGCTTTAGTAGCACTTATTTATTCAATCGTCTATTATATTGTTACAGGGGATTTTGCGTTAGGTATTTTAGTAGGGTTTTTATTTAGCTTTATTGTTTATCGCCACCGGACGAATATTTCTCGTATCAAAAACGGTACGGAACCAAAGGTGAAATGGCTTTAACAAGAAGGGAGTACATCATGAATATCACATTAACAGACAATGCGCTGCAATGGTTTAAACGCGAGATGGAAGTTGAAACCGGCGATACCATTCGATTTTACGCAAGGTATGGAGGCTCAAGTCCATTCCATGAAGGCTTTTCCCTTGGTATGACACGCGAGGAGCCAATTGAAATTGGTGTGCAATCGGTAATAGAAGGCATTACCTACTACATCGATGAAAAAGATTTATGGTTCTTTAATGATCATAACTTACATGTAGATATTGACCCTACAATGGATGAATTAAAGTACGACTATACAAAATAAAACAGTGTTTCCTTTCAAATGTTGAAGGGAAACACTGTTTTTTTTGTACAGCAAATAATTATTGTTTCATTTAATTTGCAAACTTGTTTATCTCTTCTTAAATTTGTATATCCTCTTATTAGTCATCATGCTTACATGGAGGAGGAATAAAAATGCCTAATACAGAGAATAACGACACCTCCCAACCAATTTCTACACAGAGCCCACTTTTTACTTCTCTTTTAGAAAATATTCAAGCCGTAAAAACAACACTGGGTAATAGTGACGACATTATTGTTCGTGAAATTACTATAGGCAAAAAGGTGAAACAGGTTATAGCGCTTATCTATATAGATGGATTATCCGATACAACGGCGATTACTGACTTCATCATGGAAACGCTGATGTTGGAATTAGAGGATATACCTGAAGTTCAATTAGGAACAGTGAACCAATATTTAAAGAAAAATTGTTTAACAATTTGTGATGTAAAAGATATTGAAAACTTTACTACATTGTACAGTTCCGTACTTAATGGTGAAACAGTCATATTATTTGATGGTTTAGCCACTGCTATCTCAGCAAGTACAAAAGGTGCAAAAGATCGAGCAATTGCCGAACCTTCTACCGAATCAGTTATCAGAGGTCCTCGAGAATCCTTTACAGAAACACTACGCACAAACACAGCTTTAATTCGTCGAAAGATTAAAAGTCCAAATCTGTGGATAAAAACAAAGATTATTGGAGAAGTAACGCAAACGGACGTTTCGATCATGTATATCCATGGCATTGCGAATGACGAAATTGTAGAAGAAGTTCTTTCTCGCTTAGATCGTATCGACATCGACGGGATCTTGGAGAGCGGGTATATTGAGGATTTTATTCAGGATTCTAAGTTTTCATTGTTCCCTACAATCTATAATTCCGAACGCCCTGATGTGATTGCTGGAGAATTATTAGAAGGAAAAGTTGCTATTTTAGTGGATGGTACACCTTTTGTGCTCATTGTGCCTGCTTTATTTACATCATTTCTACAATCAGCCGAAGATTACTATCATCATTGGATTATTAGTTCACTTATTCGTCTATTAAGGTTTTTCGGTATTAGCCTTGCTTTAGTAGCACCTTCGCTCTATGTGGCAATTACTACCTTTCATCAGGAAATGTTACCAACACCCATGTTGATTAGCATCGCTTCTCAGCGGGAAGGTGTGCCGTTTCCTGCGGTAGTTGAGGCACTCATCATGGAAATTGCCTTTGAAGTATTACGAGAAGCAGGTCTTCGCATGCCGCGAACCATTGGACCAGCAGTATCAATTGTAGGCACATTGGTTATTGGTCAGGCTGCTGTTGAAGCAGGTGTAGTATCAGCCGTAATGGTCATTATTGTCGCATTAACAGCTATTTGTAGTTTTTTGTTCCCGGCTTATGGCTTGTCTAACACCGTGCGTGTCTTACGTTTTCCACTTATGATTTTAGCAGCTATGTTTGGTTTATTCGGGGTAATGTTTGGCATTATAATAATTATCCTTCACCTATGTAGTTTACGATCATTTGGTGTTCCTTATATGAGTCCTTTTGGGCCGTTAATTGTTAATGACCAAAAAGATGCAATGGTATTGTTTCCACGCAGTTTTTTATTAACACGACCTCGGTTAGTAAGTAAAAACAATACTACGCGAGGCCATAAATTTATTGCTCAAAAAAAAAGAAATGATGATTAACCTGCAAATGAGGAAGTCAATATGACCAAAACAAAATCGTTATTTTTACTTTTCATTGTTACTTTATTATTAAGCGGCTGTTGGAGTAAACGTGAACTGAATGAATTAGCCATTGTCGTTGCATTAGGGGTCGATAAAGTAGACGATGAATATGAAATATCTGTACAGGTAGTGGACCCTAGTGAGATTTCAACAAAACAACCTTCTAGCGGTCGATCGCCTGTTGTTACCTACCACGCCAAGGGAGAAACTGCGTTTGAAGCGATTAGGAAGATGACAACCTTAACACCAAGGAAGGCCTATTTTTCTCATCTGCAAGTGGTGGTATTAGGTGAAGAATTAGCTGCAGATGGGATAAATGATACATTAGACTTTATCGCACGAGACCATGAATTCAGAAATGATTTTGATGTCATCGTATCGTCTAAGTCCACTGCCAAAGAAGTGTTAAATGTACTTACCCCCATAGAAAAAGTACCTGCAAATAAAATGCTAAATTCTATTAAAGTTTCACAAAAAGCTTGGGGTTCTACATTATCTGTTAGTATCGATGAATTAGTAAATACACTAAATAGTAATAAAAAAAGCGCAGTATTAACAGCCATCGAACTAGATGGGGATAAGAAATTAGGAATTGATCAAACGAATGTCGAACGCATTAAAACCCCCGTAGTCTTGAAGTTTGTAGGTTTAGCGGTATTTAAAGAAGATAAATTACAAGGGATTTTAACAGAAGAAGAAAGTAGAAGCTTTAATTTTTTAAATGGAAAAATTGAAAGTACTGTTGAAATTATTGCTTGCCCTGAGCAAGGACAATTAACAACTGAAATTACACAGTCAACAACCAAGGTGAAAGGACAATTTAAAAATGACACGCCACAAATGAATGTTCAAATCGATGTAGAGCAAAATGTGGGCGAAGTTGAATGTGATATTAATCTAACAGAAAACAAAACGATTGCTTACATTAATAAAAAAACAGCCGAGTTGATTGAGGAACGCATCAAACAAACACTGATGACGATTCAAAAAAATTACCAGTTAGACATTTTAGGATTTGGCGAAGTACTTTATCGAAAAGATGCTAAAAAATGGAAGGGAATTCAAGGCGAATGGTCAACCATATTTCCAGAATTAGCAGTAAATGTTGAAGTTCGTGTTACAACACAGGGGTTAGGGACGATGCAAAATTCTTTATTACACAGAGCAAAGGAGTAATAATCGATGTTTATGACGCTAGGTATATTAATTATTGCTGCCATTATTGCATATTTTGTCATCCCTCCTTTAAAGAAAAAACACGAGACTAAAACCATTGTAGTCTTTTCAATTTTTTTAGTACTCGGAACGGCTTTAAATATTGCCCTTAGTTTAAATGTATCAATACCGAGCCCAGCAGACTTGATTTCTTTTATTTTTAAACCAATCAGAGAGTTAATTATCACGCTGTTCCAATAATTATTTCACAATGAAAAGAAAGGGTGGTTGTTTATGGGCAAACAAATAATCAGTTCAAGACAGTTTACAATCATTACCCTTCTCTATTCAATTGGTACAGGTATATTAATTATTCCAGCAAGTATTACAAAAGATATTAAGCAAGATGCGTGGATTGTTGCCATAATAGGTGTCGTTTTAAGTCTTTTACTCGTAAAGCTATTCATTTCTTTAGCAGATAGGACCCCCACCTTAACTTTTGTGGAGGCCAATGAAAAAATATTAGGCAAATTCTTCGGTAAATTTACAGCCATTGGTTTTATCTCACTCACCTTTCTTTCGGCAGGTGAATTATTATATTTCATTGGCATTTTTATGAAAACGGAAGTTATGCCAGAGACACCTACCATGGCATTTGCACTTCTATTTAGTATAATTATTGTATTTGCCACGTACTTGGGGATTGAAGTTTTTGCACGTTCAGCCGAGATATTATTCCCTATGTTTATGTTTATTTTTATTATCTTTGTCGTTTGTATCTCTCCGGAAGTGGATATCAAAAATATTCAGCCGATCTTCGAAGCAAGTTCCAAATCAATGGCCTCTAGTATAGTTTTATTTATGAGTATTTTTTCATTTCCGTTGGTTGTGTTATTAATGATTTTCCCCGCTACTGTCAATGTGCATAAATCAGCTAAAAAAGGTTATTACATTGGCACAATTATTGGCGGTATGGTGCTTATTATTATTATTGCTTTATCGATTCTTGTCCTTGGGTCAACAAATACAGCCCAACGTGCATTTCCAAGTTATGCACTAGCACAAAGGATATCGATAGGGAACTTTTTACAACGAATTGAGATTGTCATGGCTTTTATGTGGCTGTGCTCCATATATATACGAACTTTTATGTATTTTTATGCGTCTGTCATTGGTATAGCACAAATCCTAAAAATAAAGGATCATCGCCCACTCATATTACCACTTGGTATGATTGCCATGGTCATTTCTCAAATTGTGCATCCTGATATCGTTCACTCTAATAATTACAATAAGGAAACCTGGCCTCTTTTTTCATCCGTGTTCGCAATTTTCTTGCCACTACTGTTACTTTTGGTTGCTAAAATACGAAAAATTAAGGGTTGAGGGTGCCTGGCACGCAGGGTTGAGGGTGCCTGGCACGCAAACAATTTACAAACAATTCTCCAGTGACAGAAAAAGGAATTATCATGAGCATGTCTCGTATAGACTTGCCCGCTGATAATTCCGCAATAGAAACGTTTCAGTTGTGATAACTCACATCAAATATGAAATTCTATATGATCTTCGGCAAAATCCCATTCATATGGTGTTTCTTGGTAGACATAGTAATTTAGCCAGTTTGAGAATAATAAATGCGTATGTGCTCGCCATGTATTCATCGGTTCATTTGATGGGTTATCATTTGGGAAGTAATTAACCGGTACCATAATATCTAATCCTTTAGCAACGTCACGACTATATTCGTCTGCTAGTGTTGTCGCATCATATTCAAGATGTCCCGTAATCATAATATTTTTATTGTCTTTGGATTGGACAATAAAAACGCCCGCTTCTTCAGAATAGGATAGTAAACGTAAATCAGGATGGTTACGCACTTCATCAATTGATACGGAAGTATAACGTGAATGTGGCGCTGTAAATAAATCGCTAAATCCACGTACTAAATCCACGGTTAAATCCGTAATCACATGCGAATATACACCCGAGCATTTTTCTGGTAATTCGAATTTACCAATTCCGTAATGGTGATAAAGTGCAGCCTGAGCACCCCAACAGATGTGCATTACAGAAGTTACGTTTTTCTTTGACCAATCCATTATTTCTGAGATTTCTTCCCAATAATTCACCTCTTCATATGCCATTTTTTCAACAGGTGCACCTGTAATAATCATGCCATCAAAACGACGATGCCGAACTTCTTTAAACGTTGAGTAGAATAACTGTAAATGTGATTTACTGACATTCTTCGATTCATGGGTTGCCGTATTTAAAAACGTAATATTTACTTGCAAAGGAGTATTACCTAGTAGACGCAGTAATTGGAGCTCCGTTTTTTCTTTTTCTGGCATCAGATTAAAAATTAAAATATTTAACGGACGAATTTGTTGTGTTTTTGCTCGGTCTTCTTCCATCACGAAGATTTTTTCCTCACGTAAATGTTCGCCAGCTGGCAAGTTTTTCGGAATATTAATTGGCATGTTGCATTCCCCATTTCATTTCATTTTATTTTTTTCTCTGTATATAAAAATCAAAAAATCCCCCTCATTC
Source organism: Lysinibacillus sp. UGB7 (assembly GCF_049058285.1). Lineage (NCBI taxonomy): Bacteria > Bacillati > Bacillota > Bacilli > Caryophanales > Bacillaceae > Lysinibacillus > Lysinibacillus sp. UGB7. The sequence continues at coordinate 27,473 of NZ_JBMGUV010000034.1, read as the reverse complement.
CATACGAGCAAGAATGAGAAGGATTTATCATCACGTTCACTCTTATCTCTCAAAGGAAGAATCCTTTGCTGGAAGTAGCACCTTTCTAACGAAGTTAGAGGTTGCTGAAGCGTCATAGGGCCAAATCCCTCAGCTTCTCTTGATAAGATTATTTAATTAATGAGAATTGTATCATGAACAATTAAGAATTTCAATAATACATAGAATATTTCGTTTATATGTTTTCTATGTCGTTAAAATTTTTAAATTTACATTATCCATATAATAGTACACTCGGTTGGGTGTTTTATATCATTTTCGATGCTCTTTTTTCGCATTGATGACGATTATTTGCACAATATATGCTCAAGATGCTGCCTCTATGTATCATAAACTGAATCATTCCACAGTCGAGAGTAGGATTCGTCTGCGTATGCTTGTCATTTGCTTTGTAGCACGGGCTACCAAATATTTTCATGCTTACGTTTAAATTTTTTGCCATTGTGCTCATACTAGCTTTACTCTATTGGACAACACTCATTTTCGCATTTTGTCATAAGAGAAATTGATAATAGCTACCACGTATGAATTATGTTAAGATATACCTTATGTAACAGAGAGGAACGTGAATATTTTGATTAAAATTGAACTACCAAAACCAGATTTAGTAATTCGTCAGCGCGAACAAGTGTTAAAACCAGGTGATGTGCCTATCACGCCTTACCATGGATTTATCGACTTCCACAAGATCACACGCGAAAATGGCGGCATTTTCTTTTTCTACAATGAGAAAAACGAACTTTTATATGTAGGGAAAGCACGTAAAATTCGTCAACGTATAAAAAAACACTTTGAAGACAATGTATCTCCTATGAAAAAATACCGCGATGAAATTTTCAAAATTGAAGTGTACGAAATTGAAGATCCAATGGAACGTGAAATTTACGAAACATACGCTATCAACACTTTCCGTGCAAAATACAATCTTGATAAAGTATTTTTTGAATAAAAAATTAGGGACTTACTCAATTATTTGAGTAAGTCCTTCTTCTATTACTACTGTAGGTTCTTGGTAAAATTCATTCTAAAAAAACACGCCGTAGATAGTACATTTACGGCGTTGCTTTCTAAATAAATAGTTTTTCATTTTTAAATTTATGCGCTGTACAGAGACTAACGATAACAAAAACAATGAATGAGGCGATAATTGGAATGGTTACGGTATGCATGCCAAACACAGAAGGATAAAAACGGTCAATGACAATATACAACGTCATGCCGGTAATCATTGATGCAATCGCTCCATATTTGTTTGCCTTTTTCCAATAAAGCCCTAGTACTACTGACCATATAAAGACTGCTTCCAATCCCCCGAAGGCAAATAAATTTAACCATACGAGTAAATCTGGAGGATTTAAGGCAAATACAACGACAGCTAAGCCAATTACCGTTGTGACGATAAAGCTAGCCCGTTTAATTTCTGCATCATTTGCAGTTGGTTTCACATAGTTTAAATAAATATCCTTTACAACCGTTGAGCTGACTAGCATTAACAAAGCATTGACCGTAGACATCGTTGCCGCCATTGGAGCAGCTAACACAATACCCGCTAAAAACGGTGGTAATACTTTTAACGTGAGCATTGGCATTACCTTATCGCCAATGTCGATACCCGGCATTACTGGTCGTGCTAAGACACCAATTAAATGCATACCAAACATTATCGTCCCTATCGCAATAGTGCCAATAATAATTGCTAAATGCATGCTTTTTGAATCTTTATAGCTCATGGCACGTACAGCAATTTGTGGGAGCCCTACTACCCCTACACCAATTAAAATCCAAAATGTTGACACGTATAATGGCGTTAAGTCCCCATCTGCTCCGAATGGTGACACAAGATTAGGGTTTTCAGCGACTAGTGATGCCATAATATTATCAATTCCACCACCCGCAATGATTGTCCCAATTAGTAAAATGACAGTTCCTATGACCATAATTGAACCTTGTACAGTGTCTGTTAACGCCACCGCACGGAAACCACCAATAATCACATAAATCAATACAGAAACCGCAAAAATAAAGAGTGCAGCTGTATAGTTTAGTCCAGTTAACGATTCGATTAGACGCGCACCACCAACCCACTGTGCCATCATCGCAGAAAATAAAAAGACGATAATACTAATAGCAGATAAAATAACGATGAAATGGCTTTTATAGCGTTCGCGTAAAAAATCAATTAACGTAATAGCTTGATAACGCCTTGCGATAATGGCAAATTTCTTGCCTAATATCATGAGCACAAAATACCCAGCTGGTAATTGCGCCATCGCCAGCAGTACCCAGCCAAGTCCTTTATTGTATGACACACCGGGTCCTCCAATGAAGCTACTTGCACTACCGTATGTGGCAATCATGGTCATCGCGAGGATGAATCCACCCATTTCACGACCACCTAGGAAATACTCCTGCAAAAATGAATTAGATGTGCGTACATGCTTATTCGACCATATCCCTATACCAAAAATGATTACTAAAAATAAGAAAAGTGGTAAAATGACCTGCCAATGCATTACTCATCCACCTCCTCATCATCAAATGGCACCTCTTTGAAAAAGAGTTTCATGACGAGCCAGATAAGCACAATCATAAAGACGGTCCCCGCCATACAGCTGTAGAAAAACCAAGACGGGAAGCCCAAAACATACGTATAATTAACTGGATCACCAGCACCAAGCCCATACGCAAAGCCGTACCAAATAGCAAAATTGACAATGACAAGTGCAATGCCAATCAGCGCCTCCCGATGCGCAATTTTAAATCGGTAATCTTTCAAAGTTGTATCCCCCTAACCTACTCTATTTTACTGATATGGACGTATTATGGGAAGCTTTGTGTAGAAATAGGTGGAAATAAATAGTCAGAAACCGTTATTTCCGTTCCAGGCGCTCCCTTTCTACAGGCACGGCACCAACTAATTTTTGCGTCGGGTCGCCGCAAAAGTGGATTTTCCGCACGTGCTGTTCCTGCAGAAGTGTCGCGCCTTCCTTTCCAATCAACTTGTATCGCTTACTGATAGCCTATTCTACTCCTAACCTGCTAAAAATACTTTAGGGGATGAAAATTCGACGCGCCCAACAATAAAAAAGATCGAAACGAATATGGCATATCGTTGGTTTAGGATTTTGTTTTCATACATAAAATTCAGGGGGAATTTGAATTCAACTACCTTCAAAAACGACAAAATACCCTGAGAGGTGAAACTCTCGGGGTATTTTGTAGACAGTCTGACATTTGCACAAATCTTACTGTGCTTTAGCAATATAGTCATAATTATAATTTCATAACTTAACAAACTTATGCAACTTCAGCTAACTTGTCGCGTCTACAAGTAATTTTATTTCTTTTATTTGCTCTATGTGCCGCTGTTCATGCAAATAAATCTGTTCAACCCATTGATCGAGATGCAGATCACCTAAAGCAGGATGCTTCACTGATTTTTTCGCTAATAAGGATGGATCTTCAATAGTGCTCAGAAAAGTCACCAATTTATTTCTCGAATCGTTTAACAAATCGACTATTTGTTGTACTTCAAACGGTTCTACATTTGGTTCTACAATCTTTGGTGCATTAATCTTTTTCGTTCTATCCAATATTAGTAGATGTACTTTTTTACGTTCCTGTAGCGTACTATCACTCTCTTGTAATCCCCATGCAATCGCCTTTAGAGTTGCTTGTTCAACTAATACTAAGTGATGGCAAACCTGTGCGACACTCCACGTATTCGTATCAGGCTTATAATTAAATTGAGCCTCACCTAATAAAGTAATCTCCGTTACTAGGTTATTTCTCGTTTCTGCTAGATTGTCATGTACTAATTTATTCATTAAAATACCCCCTTCATCCTAAAGTGCTTAGCTAGATGCGTCTTCTATCTATATTCTTGATGATGAAGACATTTTCCTTTTTACCCCTCAACATATAAATTTTACTGAGCGATTAAAAGTTCGTATGGTGCTCGACTTAAGAAATTGTAAGGTATAATTGCAATGCTTTTTTATCAATTTTGCCAACAATCGTTTTTGGTAGCTCCTCTATGAAAATAATTTTTTTAGGCATTTTATAGCGCCCTAAAGATTCCTTACAAAGTGCTGTTATTTCTTGTGAAATAACAGCTGTTTTATGGCTACACACTATAAATGCCGTGACGATTTCTCCCCAATAATCGTCTGGTGCCCCAATAACTGCAACTTCTTTGACTAACTGGTGCCGTAAAATACATTGCTCTACTTCTTGTGGGTAGACATTTTCACCACCACTAATAATCATTTCTTTAAGCCTACCAACAATATAGAAATCCCCATCCTCATCCATCTTTGCTAAATCGCCAGTCTTTAACCAGCCATTGTCAATGGTTTTCTCCGTTTCAAGTGGATTATTCCAATAAAACTCAAACATATGCTTCCCTCTGATGAACAACTCTCCTACTTCATTTGGTACACAGCTTTTTCCCGTTGTATTGACAATTTTAGTGTCATTGAACTGCATGCTTTTACCAACTGCCCCCTTTTTTCGATAGGCATCTTCGCGTGAAATATAAAAATTATTCGGCCCTGCTTCCGTTAATCCGTATCCTTCTTTGAAGAATAATCCCTTCTTAAAGAAAGCATCGTATATGGGATGTGGACATGGGGCCCCTCCCGATAAAAACACATTGACAGTTGGAAAATGAGTTTCTTGAAAATACGTAGTCGTAATCATTGCCTGATACATTGTTGGGACAAAAAGAGAAATGGTCGTTTTATATTGATTGATAGCAATCAGCGCGTTTTCTGCCTCAAATTTATCACCTATAACCACTGTACCACCCGCCATGAGTAAAGGGATACATAAGGCATTTATGCCACCAGTATGAAACATCGGCATATAATTCAAAGTACAATCATCTTCACGCAGTCCCCAGCTAATAATCGTATTAATAGCATTCCAATTAACTGAATTGAATGAAAGGACGACCCCTTTCGCTTTTCCCGTTGTACCACCTGTGTAGATCATGAGCCACGGAGCATTCATATCCATTTGCGTAACACTAGGAGAAGCGGCCGGTTCAATCCTTTGTTGGATGGACTGTCTATTTTCACATGTCAGTGGACAGGAAATACCCTCATCGTAAAGAAGTAAGGAAGGCGTGGCATCAGCCATAATTTGATTTAATTCTTCCAGGCTCAAACGCCAATTTAACGGTACATAAATCAGTCCCCTTAACCCACAGGCAAATAATATGGCAAAGAGGACAATGTTATTGCGCGCAAAAATAGCTACTCGACTTCCTTGTTGCAAATTTTGACGTTCAAAGAAATGACTCCATTTTGCAATTTCAGTTGTTAACTGTTGATAGGTCCATTGTTCGTTCGTTTCTAAGTTGATCAATGCTAATCGAGTAGGAGTTAAGGAAGCGCGTTTTACTATCCAAGCTTGCTCCATAAACATGTTGAACGCCCTCCTCTATCACATCATAATGGCGCCATCCACATGAAGCGTGTGGCCATGTACATAGGATGCCTCATCAGATGCTAAAAATAGATAGGCATTGGCAATATCTCGTGGGGTACCTAATCGTTGTAACGGCACGATAGAGCGCATTTGTTCAAGAATTTTTTCTGGCATTTTCTTTACCATTTCAGTTTCTGTAAAGCCAGGTGCAACTGCGTTGACATTGATGCCTTTTCGCCCTAGCTCCTTGGCCCAAGTTTTGGTCATACCGATAATAGCTGCCTTCGTTGCGGCATAGTTTGTTTGACCAATATTGCCGTATATCCCACTAACAGAAGACGTATTGATAATTTTGCCATGACCGGCTGCAATCATATGCGGGATGACTTCTTGTGTACAATGAAAAACTCCTGACAAGTTGACATCAAGCACCTGTTGAAACTGATCTTCCGTCATTTTAATGAGCATAGCATCGCGTGTTATTCCTGCATTATTGACTAAAATATCAATTCGACCAGCTTGCTCTATCACAGCTGCGACTAATCTTTTAACACTTTCCTTATCAGCGACATTTGTTTGCACAAAGGTTGCTTGATTACCAAGTTTATCTGCTGCTAGAGCACCCGTTTTTTCATCAAAATCAGCTATAAAAACGCTCGCCCCCTCTTCTATAAAACGTTCTGCAGCAGCATAACCTATCCCATTGGCCGCACCCGTAATAATGGCCACTTTATTGTTTAAGCGCATAATTCTTTCCTCCAATTTCTAAAAAGGTTTCTATTTTCGATATAAGCTGGGGCAAATCATCAATTAATGGCGAATGCCCGCAATTTTCTAAACATATAAATTCCGCACATTGGCCTAAATCTTGCATGATTTCATCATTCATTTGCTCTGTTATCACGTAATCACGATCTCCCCTTAACACGAGCGTCGGAATATCAATTTGCTGGGCTTCATGCGTCCCTTTTGCCACCTCATGATCAAAGGCACTTATATTGAACATGTTCAATGCATGGTACACTTCCGCAAGGTTTCGTTGACTAAGCATATCCGCTACATATGCCTCATACTGTGCTGTGTCAGGCTGTAGATGTGTGTAAATCAAAGCGTTCCAAATCGACTGTAAGCCTTCCACATTATTCGTATCATAGAGACCTTGTACTAATTTCGTTTTAGACGAATCAACGAGTACCTCCTGGTAAGTGGATGCTCTTTTTAAGGATGCTTGATTGCCTGTACCTAAATCACTATAAAATGGATACCCTCTCGTGGAAGCTGAGGCCAGTAAAATGAGTCGCTGGCAATAGCCAGGATAATTTGCAACAAATTGCATACTTACAGCCCCACCTGTGGACCAGCCAATCATGTCAAACTGTGTCAATTGGATTGCCTCAACAAAAAGCCTCACATCTTCGCTAAAATCTTTGATAGAAGTGATTGCTTGACGATAAGACGAACCACCAAATCCCCGTAAATCCATTGCATAAATGGTGTATTTAGTATCTAAAGACGCGATTAGTACATCCCAATGCTTAGAAGAGGTCATATTGCCATGAATCAGCAATAAAACATGTGATCCACCAGCACGTTTTCGATATGAAATGGATTCCCCATTCAATAGTTGAACTGTTTGTAGCATTGCTCTTCCTCCCTATCCCCAACGAATTGTAATTGCTCCCCATACATAGCCAATGCCTGCACTGACTAATGTTACAGTGTCCCCGTCCTGAATACGCCCTTGCTCTAATGCAAGCTGTAGCGATAAGATTTGATCGATTTGCCCGATATGTCCATAATCTTGTAAATAGATTGATTGGTCTTCCTGTAATCCGAGCGCTGAAAGGATGTAATCATGGGCAGATTTCTTCATATGAAGCATTGCTAAATAGTTAATATCTTCTTCGCTACGTTCACTTTTCGCTAAAGACGACCGAATTACCTTTAAAAAATTACTTAATGATTTTTGCTCAAGGCGTTCCTTCATGCCGACTGGATCTAAAACGTCTAATTGATAGTGATTATTTTTTAAATCTTCTGGTGTCAGTGGCTTCTTAGTGCCACCGACTGGCACAACGACATCCTCTGAAAAAGAACCATCTGTCATAATATCCGCCTCTAATAAATGATTCTTTTCATAGTTTTTTTGCAAAACAATTGCCCCGCCGCCAGCTGCTAAATTATACATAAAGCGTGTTCTCGGATTTGTATAATCTATAAAGTCAACATTGCGGTAGCCACCTGCAAGCAGAACCGTGTGTATGGAGTCATCCGATTCCATTAAGCTCTTTGCTAGTTTAAGTGCCATAATGGTCGTGCCACATCTTAGCTGAACATCGAATGCCCAAGCATTTACTGCACCAAGTTCCTCTTGCATTTTTATGGAAGCCGTCCACAGAGGATATTCTTTATGCTCTTCCCCCATATACATCACTACATCAATGGATTTTGGTTCAATATTGGCCTTTTGTAATGCCTGTTGTGCAGCCCATATGCCCATTTGTACGGTATGATCGTGTTTCCCAGGAATCGGCTTTTCGTGAATGCCCATTTTCTGCCGAATAATTTCTTCCGGAATACTAGAAAGTACCGCAATTTCTGATGATGTCATTTTCGTTTGAGGAATATAGATTCCTGTGCTAACAATACCTACAGTCATTCAAATCGCTCCTTTTTATGTGGAAGGGCAGCTGGTGGCTTTCTTCTTTCTTTTTGTCTCGAACGCCATTTCCAAAACATGATACGTATAGAGCCAATGATACCTTTCGGGAAAAAGAGTACTGCTAAAATATACAGTATCCCAAAGAAAATAATCCAACGTTCAAATATTGGATAGTCACGTGCCAACCCTGATAACGCATGCTGTGCATACTCAATAACTGCCGCTCCGAGTAATGGTCCTACTAATGTGCCCACGCCTCCGATAATTGTCATTAATAATGCATCCAGTGTAATATCCATCGTCATTACACTTGTATTAACAAAGCGCAGTGATAGTGAATATAATGATCCAGCTAAGCTTGCCACGATACCTGCCACTACAGAAGCAATCACCTTATAGTGTAAGGTGTTGAAGCCTAAAGATTTTGTTCGTTGTTCGTTCTCACGAACAGCAATTAAAATCCGTCCTGTTGGCGAATTTACAAAGCGATACAGTGCTATAAAAATTACCACTAAACACGCTAAAACAAAGAAATAAAACGCGATGCGATCTTTAAAAATGTCAGGAGCTCTAAAAGTAAAGCCATCATTGCCATACGTAACTGAACGCCATTTTTCTGCAACGACTAAAAATAAGCCAGAAAAAGCTAATGTGAGCATGGCAAAAAAGTGACTTTTTAAACGTAGCGTCAGTAATCCGACGAGGAAGCTGATGATGCCCGCAAAAAACATCCCAGCCACAATGGACAAAAAGAACATTGCCAGCGTTGCATCTAGTTGTTTCAGCATGACAGCCGTTGTATATGCGCCTATTCCAAAAAACATCGCATGACCAAAGGACACGATGCCTGTATAGCCTAGTAAAATATCGTAGCTCATTGCTAAAATACCAAAGATAAAGATTTGCGTTAATAAAATAATGAGTGTCCGTGAATCATTGACGAAAGGGAGAATGACGAGGCTAGATAGAATCAGTAAAAAACTTACATGTTTCAAAGGTATTTTCATGTCGATCTCTCCTTTCTCATCGTAAATAAACCTTGTGGACGGAATATTAACACAATGGCCATTAATATCATGTTGACCGCAAGCGATAAAACAGGCACATAATACGCCATAAAGCTACCAGCTAGACCAACTAAAATGGCTGCAAGTAGAGAACCAGAGAAACTCCCCATTCCCCCAATCACTACAACAATAAAGCCTAATATGGCATATTCCATGCCCATCTCTGCATAAATTACCCCTGAATAGGGTGCCATTAACATGCCGCTCAGTGCTGCAAGTGCCGCTCCAACCATGAAGACATATAAAAATACTTGCTTTATATGAATACCAAGTGCCTGTGCCATTTCCTTATCTTGTACACCTGCGCGAACAATCAGCCCAATCTTAGTACGTTTCAGCATATACTGGAAAATGCCGAAGATCACAAATCCTACTACAGTGATAAATAATCGATATTTAATAATAATGACGTCGCCAATTTCCCAACTGCCCGCTAAAAAGCTTGGTGTCTTCACTGGCACACCATTTGGTCCGAAAACAACCTTTATCATTTCTTGTAGAACAAGCATTAACCCTAATGTAATTAAAATTTGCTGAATATGATTGCCATAGACTGGTGTAATGATTAACTTCTCTGTTACAAGACCTAAAAGAGCACCTGTACCAATGGCCCCTAAAATGCCAATTAAAAAACTTTCCGTGTACATATACGTAAATATCCCTGCATAGGCACCCCACACAAATAACCCACCATGTGCAAAGTTCAATACGTCCATTAAGCCAAAAATTAACGTAAGTCCAGCCGCAAGTAAAAAGATTAACATGCCTGTCGCCAAGCCGTTAATAATCAAATTCACCATTAATTCCAATGAAAACACCTCCTTTATCCAATTCCTAAATATTTACGTTTCAGTTCTTCGTTATGGACAAGATCTTCCATTTTGCCCGCATGCACAGTCCTGCCATCGTCAATCAATGTATACGTATCGCCTATACGGCTAGCCATGATGAAGTTTTGCTCTACAAGAACAATGGATGTTTGCTTCTTCATTTCAACGATGGCCTCCATTACTTTCTCTACAACAATCGGAGCTAATCCCTTTGATGGCTCATCAATCAAAATCAATTTACTATCATTTATAAAGGCCCTTGCCATTGACAGCATTTGCTTTTGACCACCAGAAAGATGACCGCCAGCCTTTTTCCAAAATTTTTTTAAATCCGGAAACAGTTCAAGCACATAATTTTGTCGTTCTAGGGTTGCTGTATCCTCTTTACGCATGGCCACCTTCATATTTTCTTCAACAGTTAAATTCGCAAAAATCCCTTGATTTTCTGGTACATAGCCAATGCCTAGTTTGGCAACTTTGTAAGTAGGGTTCTTCCTTATAGATTGCGCTCGAAATTCCACCTCTCCTTTAGAGGCCGGCGTTAAGCCCATAATGGTTTTTAGGGTAGTCGTTTTTCCAGCGCCATTACGACCGAGAAGCACACTAACCTGCCCCTCTATTGCTTCAAAATTGATACCCTGTAAAATATGGTACTGACCGATGTGCGTATGGACGTCATTTAACTTCAGTAAGGTGTTCATCGTACAGCCCTCCTAAATAAGCATTTTGTACGGTTTCGTTTTGCATGATTTCATCGGGTGTTCCATCTGCAAGGAGCTGGCCATTAAATAACACCATAATGGAATCTGACAAATCTAATATCATATCCATCTTGTGTTCGATGAGCAGAATGGTTTTATCGCCCTTATTTTTTATCGTACGAATAACCTCTAAAATGGCAGGGACTTCTTCTAAAGACATGCCTGCTGTAGGTTCATCAAGTAGTAGAATTTCAGTATCCAATGCGAGCAACATGGCGATTTCAAGCTTTCTTTTTTCACCGTGCGACAACATTGTTGTGAGCGCCTCTCTTTTGTTATCGAGTAAAACAAGCGTTAAAAGTTCTTCTGCTTTTTCTGTAATAGCTTGATAACTTTTATAATGACGAAACAATTGATAGCGTATTTTTTCTTTTGATTGCACAGCTAATCGGACATTTTCTAATACCGTCAAATTTGGAAAAACGTTAGTAATTTGAAACGACCGCCCCAGTCCCATGCGTGTTCTGGCAATGGATGATTTTTGAGAAAGTGATTGTCCTTTAAAAAACACATCTCCTGCAGTCGGCTTCAACTCCCCGCTGATTAAGTTAAAAAAGGTTGTTTTACCCGCACCATTTGGACCAATTATCGATTTCAAATGTTTTTCTGGCATATTAAAATTCACATGATCAACGGCAGTATGCCCGCCGAAACGTATCGTTAAGTTTTCTGTTCTTAAAATAGGTTCCATCGTAAATCTCCTTTCAGGTACTTCTATCTCTCTTCAGCCACTCTTGCATGAAAATAGCTGAAGAGAGACAGAATCGGTTGGTCATTCTGTCTCAAATTGAACTAATTTAATACGGGTGGAGCTGTTTCTTCAGGGCTAAGCTCACGAATCAGCACCGGCACTGGATAATCTACACCATCTTGTTTTTCTAAACGAATGGAATACATGGATTGCAGGGCTTGATGATCTTCTTCTCGGAATGTCATTGTGCCTTTTGGTGTTTCAAATGACATGCCTTCCATAATCGTAATCAGTTTTTTAGCATCAGCATCACCTTCTGATTTTTTTAAGGCCTCTACGATAGAAATCGCAGCTGACATGCCACCTGGGGTAAATAAATCAGGCACTTCATTAAAGCGATTTTGATGTTCCTCTACTAGCCATTTATTCACATCATTTTGCGGTAATGTATGATAATAAACAGAGAATCCTTCCATGCCAATTAACGGATTCATAAATTGCAGTGCAATAATATCGGGGGCACCAGTAGAAATTTTAATGCCCTTATCTTGAATCTTTAAATCGGCAATTTGATTCCACGGAGAGTTTGCCCCCGCCCAGACAACAAATAAATAATCGGGCTTTGCATCAATTACTTTTTGTAGATTCGATGTAAAATCTGTGGCTGCTGGATCTGCATATTCCTCTAAGATAATTTCTGCACCTAGAGCTTCTGCAGCTGTTTTAAATGCCGTTACTCCGTCCCACCCAAACGAATAATCAGGCGCAAACGTTGCGATTTTAACGTCTTTACCAGCAATTGCTGCCGCTGCTGCATAGGCATCCTGAGAGGAGTTTCGTCCTGTGCGGAAAATATACTCATTAAATTCTGAACCTGTAATACTATCAGCAACTGCAGGCTCAACAACCATAATTTTTTCGTATTCCTCCGCAAGTGGCAGTACCGCTAACGTATCACCAGAGCTTGAAGAACCTACTAAGAAATCTACTTTGTCATCTTCTAAAAGTTTGGTAGCCTTCTGTACAGCGACCTCAGGTTTTGTTTCGGTATCCTCATAAACGATTTCGATTTTCTTACCATTTACCTTCATAGTGCCATCCGTAGCGTATTCTATGCCCAAGTCAAAGCCACGCTGTGTTTGCTTCCCATACGATTCAAGTGCACCTGTTAACGAGGCAAGTACACCGATTTTAATCGTGCCACCTTCGCCTGACGCATTCGTTTCTTGTCCTTCATCAGGAGACGCACTGTCTGAGCCATTATCCTTCGTATCTTCCCCCCCACATGCCACGATCATCATTGTCAAAACGAGTAAGAACAACGTAAGCCAATACTTTTTCACAATCAAACCCCCTTTTCATAAAAATTTAACGAAAGCGCTTTCGTAGCTATGCCCTAACTATACAAAAGTCCAGTTACAAATTAGTTACAAAAAATGAGTTGCCCCAGATTTGGGCAACTCATTTTTCTGCGCGTAGCGTAACGGCAGCGACCAAATTTTCTGTAGCGAAAACGAAATAGCAGCCACAAAATAGCAGTCTTAAAGGAACATCATTACAATAAAAAGAAAAACTTTCCTTTTTTGCACGAGTGTTCCAATAAAAATTCGTTATAGTATGTATAACAGTCAAAGGAAGTGACAAAATGAAAGACTTTATCGAGCGCCTACAACGGCAAGATGAAAGTGCACTTCGATATGTGGTAGAGCACTATCTAGGTTATGTGAAAGCAATTACATTAAAAATTTTGGAAAAGCCCTCCGATTACATGTTGGTCGAAGAATGTGTGAATGATGTATTTCTATTAGTTTGGCAAAAAAGTAACTATTTTATAGGAGAAGATGCGGATTTTAAGAGATGGATTGGGATGATAGCTAAATACAAAGCGATTGATATTTATCGTAAAATGCAAAAATCACATGCTACACTACCTATGGAAAATGTACCGCCCCTAATAGCTACAAATAATATCGAAAAACAACTAGAAAAATCCTATGAAAAAGAACTACTTCTTCTTGAAATCATGCAACTTACACAATCAGATAGAGAATTATTCTTAATGAAATATTATTTAGATTACACAAATGGTGAAATAGCAGAAATCTTACATATTTCAAAATCTGCAGTAGAGAATCGTTTGTATAGAGGAAAGAAAAAGCTTGCTAAAAATCTAAAATTAAGGGAGTGTTTGACTTGAAAAATGAAAAAGATTTCTTGCAAATTGACATAGAAGAAATTACGTCTATTGAGGTTGCCAAGGAAGAAAAGCAAGCTGTGATTAGGCATATTTTACAAAAGCCAATAAAGGTATTTAGGCTACCTAAATGGGTTGTAGCTGCACTGATTGCAATTGGCATTAGCTCAGTCGGAATTATGAGTATATCGACAGTAGCATCAAAATTACCAATTGTTGAACAGTTCCTTTCTTACTTTTCAAAAGACGAACAACTCTCACGTTTTGCTGACAACTCGAGTATTGTTGCAACAACATCAGTGAGTAATGGGATAACTATGAAAGTAGAAGATGCCCTATATGATGGGAATTTGGTTTCTCTCAGTTTTTCGTTAGAATCGGAGCAACCATTGGATAATCTACTTTTCATGGAGAATCTTCCTAAATTAGCAGGACATGAAGATGGAAGTGATGGTGGATTCAAATTTAAAAAAATAAATGAGGATACTTATATTGGTTTTTTAACAATAACGTTGAATAACACTATACCATCTCCTTCTTCTATTGAATTAACTTGGGAGCCTGGCAGTTTCTTAGATATTAATCGAAATACGCTTGCTTCTGGAGATTGGAATTTCTCTATTGAACTAAATAAAATTCAAGGAAATGAATTAACTGTAAATCAAACAATATCGTTAAACCCGCATGAATTAGTCATTGATTACCTTTCCTTTACAAAATATGCAACCGTGATTTACTTTAGCGGTGACCTTGATTTTGCCACTGAAATCGTAACCTTAGACATTACAGACAACCTCGGAAACCACTATGAGGAAGCTCCAACTACAACAATGAAAGTAACAGATAAATATTCTACAGGAACTGTGGTAATAAACGATTTCAATTCTAGTGCCACGTCAATATTTATTACACCAACTATTCATACAACGGGCGTAAAGTGGGAGAAAATCGAAAAAAAACAACTAGAAACAGTCGAAATTCACTTAAATGAATATAATTCCCAGAAGTGAAAACAACACCTCAAGCGCTATGGCGCTCGGGGTGTTGTACCTTACTAATTGTAGGCTAACCCATGATTAAATCATAAACGGCCATTGTCGATTCCATTGGTGTTGCGTTCAGCTCTTTTTGAAGTTGCTGTACACATTTTTCATACCATTTTAACGCGAGGGAGCGGTTTTGCAATTGGTAGTGACTATACATCAAAAGTCGATAGCCTTCTTCCCACAGTGCATCCTCACGAATCATTTTTTCTGCATAGTAAACCGATTGCTTAAAGTTTTGTTGTCTTGTGGCATTTTGCGCTAATCTTTCGAGTACTTCAATGTATAAAGTCTGCAACTTCTCTCGATCTTGCGTCAGCCAATCTACTTGTTTTTTTTCCACATAAAGCGAATCAGTATAACTCGACTCCGCAAGTTGCAACCATTCATTCGAATATTGTGGATCAAATTCTTCCAGTCCTAACGCAAAATAAAAAAGAAAACGTTCCACATCGATTTGCAAAAAACGAATATGCTGCAATTGATACATATTATTTTTTCGATGAATAAAAAAACTTTCCTGGCGTGCATTTCTATTTGGTTCAAGAACCTTTAATAGTGTATTTAAGACAACTTTAAAATCACGATCAAGTGTATCGACTAATCGTTCTGGCCACAACGTTTGGGCAATCTCTTCCTTGGGAATATACCGATAACGATGACAATATAAATAGACGAAAAGCTCCTTGGCTTTTTCCCGTTGCCATTCTTTGTCCTCAAGTTGCCGATGATTGCGGATTAAATTTAAATTTCCAAAAAGATTTACTTGGATTTCATGTGCTGGATAAGCCATTGTGACCTCCACTTGGAAATAGTTGCGCATCGTTTGAATCGCTATGTTTTCACTTGCACAGGTATAGCTATATTGTAAAAGCTCATAAAAAATGATGGCATTCGACGGTCCTAAAATGGTTCTACGTTGAAAAAAGTATTCATAGCCATTGTCGATACATTGGCTGGCAAATTGATTAAAATAAGCGATAAAGAGTTGTGCATTATTCTCTTTGAAAGCAATAACCGATTGGTAGAATAAAACATGCATGTCCCCGTTTTGATCGCCACAGACCTGAAATAACCGCTGTGCCTTCAATAATAGTTGCTTTGCCTCATCAAATTCATTTTGCGAAAGAATTATTTTCACTTCAGCAAGTAAAATAAGGGCAGTCATCCAAGCATCATGTACTTGCTCCGTTTCCTGCAAGCCTAATGCCAAATATTTTTTGGCGGATACAATATCCCCTTGTGCATGTTTGACAATGGCAAGCCCCATATACGGTTCAGCCTTAACACGAGAAATATTCATCCTATTCATTAGCGAAATAGCTTTGTCATAAGCGTGACATGCGCCTTCATAGTCTGGGAATTCTACTATTAACAAAGCATGTGCCTTACGAATATAGCCAACAGCTTCTATAAAAACTGATTTTTCACGGACTCCCCTTCGAATTCCTTGCTGGGCAGCGTACCATGCTTCTTTCCCTTGTCCTAGTAGTGCATAAACAAAGGATGCTAGCAATTCGCTTTCCCTGTGCGTCGATAGCAATTGTGGGGGTAGTTCCAGTCTTTTCGTCAGCAAATTTTTGGCATCAAATAATTGACCAGTTCTTAACAATATACGTACATCAACATTTGCCCGTTGCACAACGCTTTCGTTTAAAGTCACTTTTTCAATAAATTGTTTTGCCTCTTTTGCTTTTCCTAAATTCACAAGATTTTCAGCATACTGTCGTTGAAGTTCTAAGCGTTCTTCTGTACTTAGTAAATTGTCATGCACTAACGCTAATGCCTGTTTCAAATACGGTTCGGCTAACGCTGGCTGAATCGTATCAAGGTAAATATGTGCTAATCCTGCTTGTGCTTTCGTCATAAAGAGGACATCATTTGCACTTTTGGCGATGCTTGTACACATTTCATAGGCATGCTTTGCCTTTTCATAATATGCACGATAGCGATGACATTCCCCTTCAAAATAATACAATTTGTAAAATTTCATTTTCTCATTTGACGAAAAACGATTGATCTTTTCTAATAGCCACTCAAATTGACCAGCTTGTACTAGACTATCAGCATAGTTTTGTAATAATTCTCCACAAAAATCTGGATCATTCGTTTTAAATGCATGATGTAGAATCGCCTGAACGTTTTTCTTATTTACATAATACAAAGCCGCTTTTTTATGTAAAATAGTATATTGTGTAGCGTTTTGTTGCCATTTCATTTCTAAAAATCGACTAAATAAAGAGTGGAATCGATATAATCCATTACTAGCTATTGGTTGAATAAATAAATGCTTATGGACGAATTGTTCTAGTGCTTCTGCTACTTCTATGTTATAAAATTGAGCGATTAATGGCTCTGAGAACGTAGGGAAAATCGCAAATTGCAGTAATGCTTCTTGCTCAAATTTACTCATCTTCAAAAAAACTTCTTCTGATAAATAGGAGAACAAATCATTTGTGTGACTGTTTAGCCAGTGGTCAAGCACCTCACTATGCCATTGCTCGGCCAATAATGAAATACTGATAGCCCAACCTTCTGTAATTTCGATTACTTTTGAAGTCTCTTCCTCCGATAAGTGAACATTTACATAATCTTCAAAAAAAACAGTGACTTCTTCGGCAGAAAAGGCTAAATCTGTTTCAGCAATAATCAACAATTGCATTTGCAACTTCATTTTTCTAATGATATCCCAATTCGGTAAAGCTCTAGAGGCAATAATGAAATGGATGTTAGGTGGTGAAAATTCAATTATTTTTTCCATTACATAGTTAATATGAAATTCATGATCCACTAAATGGTAATCGTCAATAACAATTACAAAGGGCTCTTCTGTCTCACATAAACAATTAACGAAAAGTTTATACCAACGATCTAATTCTTCTATTTTTGGAAAGCGTGATAGCTGATCCCATGTATCGAACCCTATTCCAAAATGGGGAATGACTCGTTGAAGACTATGAAACAAATATCTTAGAAATGGGAGGATATTATCGTCCTCTTCGGAAGCGCAATACCAAGAAAATCTAGTGGTTTCCGTGTGGAGAAATTGTGTGAGAATCGTGGTTTTCCCATATCCTGCGCCACTATGGATAAATGTACATGTCAGGTCAAAACTTTTTTTTAGCTTTTTCATTAGCAAAGCTCGACTAATACAATGATTTGAAGGCTTTGGTGGAATACATTTCGACTGAATAATAATATCTGTTGTCATTAAATGATAACCTCCCCATTTTACTGACGATTAGTAGGTTACTGAACGGAGCTCCTAGTTACATCTCAATTCCAAACATAATATAGTTAAATTATTGACAGTTTACCATATATTATATGTGATATTACAGAATTCAACCCTACAGCAATATAAAAGGAGACATCTCCATATCTTAGAGATATCTCCTGCTAAGAGCGATAAGCCCCCATAAATTATTTAAACATCAACAACAAATAACGTGTTCAATGAAAAATTGTTAAACTTCAAAAAACCCCAATTATCATTAATTGATAATCGGGATTTTGACCATAAATTAGAGCAAACCTTTGCGTAACTCCGCAGCTGATTTTGGTGATAACAGACCGAAAGGAATATCAAATACTGTTTTAGCACCTTTGTCGCCAGCTTGGCTTAAACGATGTGCTGCACGAGCATAAGCTACAAGCACACTCGATGTGAAGTTTGGATTACTTTCAAGTTTTAATGAGAATTCAAGAATTTGTTTATCGTTTGCACCACTATCACCACTGCGAATAACGAAACCGCCGTGTGGCATACCAGTGTGGTTCGCTTTGAATTCCTCTTCGGTAATGAAGTTTACTGTTGTGTTGTACTCGTCAAAGTAGTTTGGCATTGTCACAATTTCTTGCTCCACTTTTGCTGCATCTGCCCCTTCTTCTAGAACAACCCAACATTCACGTGCATGTTTTTCACGTGTCGTTAACTCAGGGTTTTCGCCATTGCGAACACGTTCTACCGCATCTTTAATTGGCAACGTATATTGCACTGCATTTTTTACGCCCTCAATACGACGCACTGCATCTGAGTGTCCTTGGCTTAAACCATCACCCCAGAATGTATAAGTTGTGCCTACCGGCAATACTGCCTCTCCAAGTATACGATTTAATGAGAACAAACCTGGATCCCAGCCCACTGAAATTACTGATATTTTACCAGATTTTTGAGCTACAGCATCAACTGCTTCGAAAAACTCAGGAATTTTCGCATGAGTATCAAAGCTGTCAATTGTATTAAACCATTGTGCAAAGTGAGGTCCTTGCTCTGGTAAATCAGTTGCAGAGCCACCACATAAAATCATTACATCAATGTCTTGTTGGAATTTTTCAGCATCATCTACTAAATATACGCTTGCGTTACTAGCAACGCTTACTGTTGAAGGGTCACGACGAGTGAATACAGCTACTAATTCCATATCTGGATTTTGTGAAATTGCGTATTCCACACCGCGTCCTAAATTTCCATAACCTACAATACCTACTCGAATTGCACTCATTAAAATTCCTCCTCACGTTAACGTGACTTTGTGAAAATTTTCACGTTAAATCTAATTACAATAATACTGTGTGTTAGAAAAATTCACAATAGTTTGAGTATGTGTTTTTCTTCGTAATCTATATAAGTTTTGTATAATTTCAATACGTCAACGGCATGAATACGGTTACATATACAAAACGTCAAAAACGAACCATTAAGTTTTCGTAAAAGCCTTGTAAATGAAGACTTTTTCCATGGCAGGTCTTGTACAATAAAACTAACGACAAAGGGGGCATGTTGAATGAAAAGTACGGGTCACTCACCAAGCACAGCATTGGCACAAGAGGAACTATTTGCATTCCAGAATGCACATAAATCTGCTGAAGCTCATAGTGCCAACAGTAATTTAATTCCAGATGAGGTAAAACACCAAAGATATTCACCCTACAAACACCTATGTATTGGGATTTTACCTTTTGACGTTATGCAAGAAACCCTAGACATCTCCATCAAAAAACACAAGGTCAATGCGATTGACTACTACCATAGTGGCAAGGAAATTGCACGCTGGTTCATTAAAAAAAGTGAATATAACAAGCCTCGTCCAGACTTCTTTATTTGAAGTCTGTCATAATGAATTTAACCTTTTTATTGCGCTTCTGCATCCTCGATATGCATCCTATCATGATTGAATTATTTATTCGGTGTTTGAATTTTTACAAATGATATGTGCTCCCAATTGATGCACTTTTGTCGATGTAGGTATGGAATCTCTCTTTTTCCACTTTGAAACCTAGTTAATAAATTATTTTTTTATGCCTAAATAAGTGATGGATCTCCAAACATATTCTAATGGTCCAAAGCGAAATTTCGATAGCCATAATTTACTCATAATTATTTGGAGCGCAAAAATGCCAATGGCGATGATGATGGCTGTTGTTAAATGTAGCTTCCCGTATACGCCCAATGCAAACGGCCCAAATAAAAATGTACAAATGATAGATTGACCAATATAGTTTGTAAATGCCATTCTTCCTGGGAACGCTAACCACTGTAAAACTTTCTTTCCTTTAACCGTGTGATAGATAAAGATTAAGCTAATAGCATAAGAGATGGTCAGAAGTGGTGAGCTAATATATTGAATTAGTTGAGCAGCTGATGAATTTTCTAAAAAGAAAGGTAGTATCCAGCTTAACGTTCCACCAAAAATCAATGTCAATAACCAAGTAATGAAAAAGCCTTTTCGATATTCTTCAAAACGATGAATCCATTTTTTCTTCGCAATAGCTGACCCGAATAAAAACATTAGTAAGAACGGAAGATTTGTCAATAAATAAAATATAGGGTTACCTAAATAAAGGACGTACAACCCATTACGCATTGTATAAAAAGTTCTTTCCATAAAATTTGCATCCATTAATTCTTGAATGCCTCCATTTTGATGGGCCTCTATCGTAGCTTGCGTGAGCTGACGATTTTCCTCTGACATTGTCATGGTCATCGTAGAATCGGAGGTTAGCGCTCCTAATGTTAATAGTCCGAAAAATAAGCAATATAAAGTAATGCTAATGATTAACATGGCATTAGATTTTAACTTATGCATGGCAAGGAGTAATAATCCTAAAATTGCGTAGTCTGTTAAAATATCTCCGAACCAAATGAAATAGGCATGGATACAACCGAAAATAAATAAAGCAAAAAGTCGTCGAGAATATATTCCCCAGAAGTTTAATTGCTTTGCAGCTGCTCTTTCCTGCATGATAACCATTCCAAAACCGAACAGCATGGAAAAGAGCATGACAAATTTCCCATCGACAAACATAGAAAGAAGAGTTTTGACGGTGTAATCAGCTTGATTCCAAAAAGAAGTCCATTCATTTTTAAAACTTGGATCTTCTTGCATGTAGACAGGATAAAGGAACCAAACAATATTTGCTAGTATGATTCCGAATAATGCGAAACCCCTTAATATATCGAGTGTTTCTATCCGCTCTTTGGCAGAAATGGGTGAAAGCTTTTGTTTCATATATATTCATCCTTTTGATTGTTATTTAGTTTCTTCAACAACTTGGTTATTGCTGATAAAACTTTACTAATAAAACTTTAAATTATAATTATCAAGATTTTATAAGGAAAACTAAAATATTATAATTTTATAAAATATTTCCTTAGAAAAATTTCATCTTTCTTTATGTATTTATGTAGAACTAGAAAAAATAAAGTGCTTGTCTTTAAGTTGGACATCCATTTTAGTCCTTAAGACCCGTTGTTTCAACGACTTCTAATGACCTCGATGTTAAGCCTCTTTAAAAAACTATCAAAAAGGAACTAAAATAATAGACAACGATACTTATGACGAGATGATAGAACCTATTGGAATATCTAACAGGATAAATGGCGCAGCATCCTCCATCTTTATTGAATCTCCTGCGCCAATTGGTTAAGGCGTTGCACATCGATAATGTGGTAGCCATTCTTTTGCTTTTCAAGGATGTTTTCTTCACAAAATTGGGCGAGGACATATAATAAATGGCGATAGGAAACGCCTAAATATTCGCAGATTTCCGTATGCTTTTCTTTATAGATACCTTGATCTGATGATAATTGGATAAAGGCAGCTAGACGGTTTTCCAGTGGATATGCCTGATTTTGTGTGTATTTCGAAGTCATAGTAGTGGCTTTTTCTCCTAAAAATACACATAATCTGCGTAAAAAAAGTGCATCGGCGAGTAGCCTTTCTTTACATGGCTGTGTTGCAATTGATAGACAAACTGTTTTTGTCACCGTTTGAATCCCCTTTGTATATCTAGCCTCATTGAGCAATTCTATTTCCCCCATAAACCGTGGTGCTTCTAAATATTCAATGAGCGATACTTTTCCATTCTTATGCGTCATATAGAGCTTTGTTTTCCCCTCGATCATGTAATACATCGTATCTGGGTATGATCCTTCTTGAAAAATCCATTCCCCTTTATCGAATTGACGGACTTCTAAAAATGGATAGATGTTGAAAGAGAAAAAATCATTAATCGGATAATTATCTATATAATATTGGCGTATTTCCCCTGTCAGTATTTGCATCTTTTTATTCTCTCCTATTCAAAATATGAGATATCTCACATTATTGTAACGACTATCGTGCTATCATTCAACATAGTTAATGGAGGTACATAATTTTATGAACAATCAACGATGGCTTTCTCAAAATTTCTTTACATTTTTTATTACGTGGGGTATTTTCTTACCTTATTGGACAGGTTGGCTGGTGGACGCCAAACAACTAACGGTCTCTCAGGCAAGCGTTGTGATGGGCTGTGGTCTTTTAGCAAGGGCCACTTCTAACCTCTTTTTCTTCCCAACGCTAGCAAAATATGTACACAACAAAAGACTTATTACGATTTTAGCAGTTGGGGCTTTGATGACAACATTACTTTACATACCGAGTACAAGTTTCATCATGCTCCTTGTCGTGACAATATTATTTAGTGTCTTTTACCCTGCTCTTTTACCTGCCGTTGAAAGTAGCGCAGCAACACTTGTGCAGCATGGCAATGTCCACTATGGAAAAAGCCGCTCCTATGGTTCAGTTGGATTCGTTATAGCGGTGTTAATTATCAGTATGTTAACTGGTGTCCTTGGTAAAAACGTAATCTTTTGGAGCATGATTATCGGTCTTATTGGTATGCTGTTGATGCAGCAATTAGCGACACCGAAGGAATTACTCGTTGTACCTACAAAAGAACAGCGTGCAAAATCATTATCGATGAAAACATTATGGCAGATTAAAGGCTTCCCTATTGTGTTATTCATTGTCATTTTACTACAAGGCGCACATGCCTCGTATTACAGCTATGGCTATATCTATTTAGAGGATCTGCAGGTTGATCCATTCTATATGGGGATAATTATTAACATCGCCGTGATTTGTGAAATCTTATATTTTATGAAGGCTGATACATTATTTACAAAATGGCGTCCTTCCTCATTATTACTGTTAGCAGCAAGTGGGTCTTCCTTACGCTGGTTACTTATTTATTTGTTCCCAAATGTTTGGGTGTTTATCGCCTCTCAAACCTTGCATGCTTTATCGTTTGCACTGGCACATTTTGCCTTTATCGGTTATTTAACCAAAACATTACCAAAGGAACAAATTCCAAATGCACAGGGACTCTATTCTGCATTAGCAATGGGGTTAAGTACCGCAATCCTGACGTTTTTAGGTGGCTATTTATATGAAATTTCGCCGGGACTATCCTTTGCAGCCATGCTTATTTGTACCGTTCCAGCAATCGGTATCTTGCTGGTGACTAGAAATAACTATAAATTTTAAAAAAATAAGCAGGTGGGAAAGACTATTTGTCTTCTTCCACCTGCTTTGTTATGTTCACCTAGGATAATAAGAAAATCCAGGATATTTTACAACCGGCCATTTTTCCTTTCTTAAAACGTTGAGGAGTTCAGGACCTACACATAAGTTGCGTTGTACTAGCTCAGATGGGGTTAAAGCCATCCATTGATTTAATGACACATCTTGAAAACGATCACTTTTAAATATTTCAAGGAACCATAATGTTTCTGTTCCCGTGTTCTCAATGTAATGACCATTTGCAAATGGCACATATCCTACATCACCTGCACGATAATCAAATGTTCGAGCAGCACCGTTAGCTGCAAACACCGTCATGCGTCCTTTTCCTTTTAGATAATATTGCCATTCATCATTATTTGGGTGCCAATGCATTTCTCGCATTGCGCCAGGTTCAACCTCAACAAGAGCTGCAGCGATATTTTGTGAAATGGGAAAGTTTGAGGAATCTACAATTCTTACACTACCACCCGGTGTTTTCATAGGAGCTTGGGCAAGCAGTCGATGTTTGAAGTTTCGAGGGACTTTACCATAAGGTGATTGAACTTCCTGCGTTTCGATTGGTCCTGGTACCCTGTCTTGATAAATATATACCTGTTCAGTAGGGATATGATTAAAAGCGTTTATCGGAACGCCAAAATTTGATGAAAGCACGTCTTTGGGCGTATGAGCAAACCAATCGGATATAGAAAATGTATTAAGATCTGAGAAATTCCCATCGTCAAACACAAGCAGAAATTCACACCCGTCTTCGAGACCCTGAATGGAATGAGGAATTCCTGGTGGAAAATACCATAAATCACCGGGCCCGACATCAGCAATAAAATTGTGACCATTTTGATCTACCGCTGTTATTCGAGCATGACCAAGTAACATATAAGACCACTCTGCTTGTTGATGCCAATGAAGTTCCCGTACGCCACCAGGTGTCAAGCTCATATTGACACCTGCCAATGTTGTGGCAATAGGAAGTTCACGAACGGTAATTTCTCGGGACCAACCACCTTTATTTAATGTCATATGGGTATCGGAATATGAGAATCTAAGATTTGGAATAAGTCCAGCATCTGTTTTAGGAGGGACTAGCATATCAGGATTTTGCATATCTCTCATAATATCTCTAGGTCCTTTATCCACACCCCCAGTACCATCATCACGAATGGGCTGTGGAATGTAATAATAGCCTTGTGGCATTTTCTCCAATGATTCACCTCTTTTTAAAAAATTAATTTACTGCTTTTAGCAGCAAACATAGTCGTTGTGTATTTAAGAATACTCATTTTAAAATGTATGGAAACGACAGGTGAATTATTCTATTACTTTAATGGCAAGCAATTTGTTGTGGCATACTAGCGGGCAAGTAGCCGCTATTGTTGTGTAATAAATTTAGATTGCGCCCTTGATTTGGAAGAATACAACTGAAGCGCATGTTCAAAAAGATGAATCAATAGATGCTTGTTTTTTCAACTCTTTTTTAACTAAAACTCTTGTCATGTATTGCAGAGATTTTGGTGTTAAACAAATTTCTGTTGCGATTAATCCATTATGATTTAACCAAAAATCTAATGAGCCATTTTCTAAAAAAGTTATTTCTCTAGGTTTTGTTTTTTATGTTTTACAATCGCTTCATCCACAGTTTCATGTAATATTTGTAAGCCGCTTTTTAATTCTTCGTCTGTTGCATAGGCATACGATAAGCGAATGTGTTGGGTATCTTGTGGATTGTAAATGTAGCCTGGATTTATTAGGACTAGTCGATGTAATAGCTTGGTAAATAACTCTTTATCAACGATTGGTGCATGAAACTTTAGCCAAATATAGAAGCCTCCCTTTGGCTTATTCCATTCAGCAATATCACCAAATTTCTCCATTAAAATAGCCTCTACTAAATCTGCTCTTTGTTGTAATTTTTGGCGTAAGCTCACGATATACTGTTCATACTTTCCAGATTGTAGCCAATGCAACACAATTTCTTGTGAGATGGCACTTGAACCATAATCTGTTTGCATTTTTATATCCGCTAACCGTTCAATGACGGTTGTTGGTCCTATTAACCAGCCAATGCGTAGTCCTGGACTTAATGTTTTCGATACACTGCCAATGTAAAGTACTTGCCCACTATCATCTATTGATTTTATTGGAGGCGTTACTTCACGAAAGAGCAATTCATGATAAACGTCATCTTCAATAATGGGAATACGAGACTGTTTACATGCTTCATATAGGTGCTTTTTTTCTCGTGTCGTCCAAACTCTGCCAGTAGGATTATTTAACGTTGGCACGGCATAAAATACAGCCTGTCTTTTTCTTTTCTTTTGCGCCAATGTTTGAGTAAGCTGTTCATCACGATCGATAGCCATCATCTGCATACCTACAGATTGAAATGGATGAACTGAATTTAAGTAAGATGTTTTTTCCTGAAACACTATTGAACCCTGTTCAAGCAGGCCAACCGCAATAAGCTGCAATGCTTGTAGTGCACCCGAAACGATACAAACATTGTGTGGTTGTGCATGTATACCTCTTTTTTCAACATAATCGCAAACAGCTTTTCGCAGTCTATCGTTGCCTTGGGGCGATGAGTAGCCTAAAGTTTTAGGCTTTAAGGAAAGCGCCTTCAATGACGCTTCAATTTCAGCAGTGGGCAATAAACTCGGTGCTAACTCCCCAGTGCCTAACCGTATAATATCATCGCGTTGTTCGTATTCATTGATTATTTGAATGGTATGATAATTCGGCTTATGAAGGCTTGTATCAATATAACTTTGCCAATTTGGTTGGGTTTGTTTAATCAATGAATGCCAGGAATCATGTGAGACATATATTCCTGAGCCCACCTTCGCCTCCAGTATTCCAGCTGACTTTAACTCCTCTAATGCTTGCTGAATTGTACTTCGATTTACACCAAATTGCATGGCAAGTTGCCGCTGTGTTGGCAGCTTTGTGCCAGCAACCCAATCGCCTCGCTCAATATGTTCTGTAATCCATGTCGAAATTTGTTGTTGTAACGTCAGCTCTCCCTGTCTTGTTGGTTGCCAGCTCATGTAGTCACCTCTTAAATTGGTTGGGTAAAAAACCATCCAATTGGTCGTTTTCTTTTAGTTATAGCACAACCTTTTGGATTTTACACAAAACACTTATACACCAACGGTTCAATCTTATTTCCCAACTACACTTGTGTAGTGTTTTGTGTAGCATACCACCCGTAAAAAGGTGGTATTTCTCTATTATAGATAAGAATAAGACCACACATCACAGAGTGGTCTTATTATGGATTATTTAATTAAAACACCTCGTTAGTTCAATAAGCTTTAGCTACTAAATAGTTTAAAGTTTAGAGAAGTGAATACATTAAACATTCTCTTTTTATGTACATTAGGTAATAAATATCCTAAAATGGTAAAAGAAAGGAAGTGTTTATATATGAAAAAATTATTATATTTAGGGGCATTATCAGCAATACTACTTACAGCTTGCGAAGAAGAAAAACCAGCCACAGAACCTACAGAAGTTGAAACAGGGTTGGTGACAACTGAATCAACACAAGAAGAATTAAACGCAAAAATGAAAAGTGAAGCAATTGAATTAGATATTGTTGCTGTTAACGAAAATAAAGTTAAAGCTGATACTAAAGTTTTTGCTAAAGGCATAGTATCTGGATTAGTAACGGAAAAAAGTGTTGATTTTGAATTTGTACTTACTACAGAAGGTGAAGAGACTGGTATGTACGGCATTGAAAATTACGCGTTAACTGACACAAAATATGGTGCTGAAATTACAGTTTACGGTACATATAATGGCATGAATAATTTGGGTATTCCTACTATCACAGCAACTTTAGTAGAATAAATTAATTCACTCATCCTAATAGCTTTTTATTTACAATATTACTTCTTTTAGT
>NZ_JBMGUV010000033.1:0-59726 GCF_049058285.1 Lysinibacillus sp. UGB7 | reverse complement strand
CGAGGAGGGTTATTTGTCTTGCGCATTTTTAGTATAACATGAAGTGTTTTTCGATTAAAAATGTTTTTCTTGACATTCTATTAGCTGGTTTAAAGAACTTAATCATCTTTCATTTTCTGTGGTGAAGTGCTGATTTTTGCGCTTCATGGATGGCTAACGGGTGCTTCGTATTATATAGTTCAGCCAGAACTTTCTGGTTGAACTTTTTTTATTTAGATTTAATCTAACAGTAGCCAGGGTAGAACGTACGGGGGCGTGGGACATTGATCCCGTCAACTAAACTGTTCACCCCCTACTTGTAGAAATATGTTTGAGGCTGGTTGGGACTTAGATCTCGTATAACAAGCGAAGCTATAATACTACTTGGAGGTAATAGGGGTTACTGGTGAATACGCTGTAGGAGGAGAAAAAATGAACCCAGTAGTGGGTATTGATGTAGCTAAAGATGAAAGTGAAGTACAAGCTTTTTTAGAAAAAGGAAAGCCGTATGGGGGAAATTTTTCAATTAAGCATAATCGTGAAGAGTTAGACAAGTTTTAAGAGCCTTATTACAATCAAATGTAGCAAGGCTCTTATATTTTCCTATCAAAATTAAATAACTTTATTATGACTTTACAGTACAAAAGATACGAGGTTTAAAATAAAGTTGCGACGAAACACCCCTTTAGATTATTGGTCTAAAGGGGTGTTTTTATGTCTAAAAGAGCGAGAACATCGCAAGTTGAGAAATGGATTAAAGAAGGTCGAGGCACCGGTATTGGTTCGGAGTATAAACCTTGGCTAAAAATCCAAGATGTTTCATCGTTAGGTAGGTCCACACGTCTAAAAGGTATTAAAACGAATAGGCAGCATGAATTTCTATTAAAATAATGAGATACATGAATATTTGAAATGTATATTATAATCTAGGTTTTTTTTTATAAAAAGTTGAAATAAAAGCAGTTAAACATAATATTAAGAGAAATGTATACCAGTTAAAAAATAAATGATTCGAAAAAGTATTTAAGTAATTTAATTCGTAATCATAATTATCTTTTATATTACTATGGAAGTTTAAAATCCTAACAACTGTAACAGTTAACAAAATAACAAATAAAAATAGAGATGAATATCTGAATAAATACTTATTGATACCAAATTTTATATAAATACTATTAAAAATAAAAGTCATAGATATAAAAAAGTACAAAATGAATGGAGAAAACATAATAATAAAAATTAAGGCTGCATTTCCATTTCCTCCTGGCATAAGATCTACACTATCTTTAAAATTAAGACTATACTTATTTGTCAATATCATCGCTACAACTGTAAGAATAAAAGTAAATACGACTGTTAATGGGAAAAATTTTTTCATAATCACTCACCTCATAATTTAATTAATAAATTTACTATAATAAGAAAAAGTATAAAATAACGGAATAAATGAGAATATATACACTATTATAGTGCATAAATCTATACTTGTCTTTTTTTAAAAAAATATGAGTAAATAATATTATAATCAATCAGTATTTTGTATCTATTGTTAATAAATATAAAAAATGTAAAATAAAGATGATAACTTACATTATCTAATCTGAAAAAAGAGGTGGAATATGAAGAAATTTGTCCTTTTAATGAGTTTCATGATTTTATTTAGTTTGGGCATTAGCGAAGCGTCAGCAAGTGAGAATGTTATAGTTGATCCGCAATTGGAAAGACAAGCCAAAAATGAATTGGTAACTATTTATGAAGAATCACCTGAAATTGAATTATCATTTATCCGAGAACTGCATCACTCAGATGAGAGTATTATTGCGTATTATTATCACATTATAAATAAAGGAGAGTTAACAGGCTTCGCAATTGTTTCAGCTAAAGAAGAATTAGGAACATTGTTAGAATCAGGGAATTTTGAAAATGGAATCGATAGTCGTTATGGCGAGAGCATCAAAGAAAATTTAGATATGAAAGCATATTATGAACCACTAGGTGAATTAATTTTTGCCTCTAATTCATCTCAATTAAGCCAGGAATTTGAAAAAATAAAAGACCAAGCTATTGATACTTTGAACAAACAAGGGGAAGTTGATGAGGAGTATATACAACATATAGAGAGTCTAACATTTGGAGTGGATATTTATTCAGCTTCAATTCAACAAGAAAAAGTTGAAAATATGGATTATGGCAGTGATGTGGAAAAAGTAGAATTGGTTGGCTTAGAGGAAAACGCAATTTCTACATTATCTACAGATGCATCTTTACCAGTAGTTAGACTTTATCAAAGAATGTCCGGCGTTGCGAATCCGAATAGTTCGTGTGGACCAACTGCTGGCGCAATGATTACTAATTATTATAAAAGTTTAGGTTATAATGTAAGAGCTTCTTCTTATTATGGTGGCAATGCAAGTTTAATCAACCAGTTATATTATATGATGAACTCTTCCTTTATAGGAACAAACCAATACTCGTTCCATAATGGTCTTCAAACACATTTAAATTTAGATAAAAATTTATGGGAAGGGAAATCAAGAGGTCATGCTAGTGGTGTTGAAAAGCCAACTTACGCAAATGTAGTCAACGCTATTGATAAAAAATATCCTTTAGCGATGTTAACATATTTAAGTTCTGAAGATCCTTATCATTGGACAGTGATTAATGGTTATTACAGTAATGGAGATATTAGTTATTTAAATCCTGATGGTAGTTCAAGTTCATCTACAAGAGTTAAAGCTTCTTTAATGTTTGAAAGCAAAGCAGGATATACTTATATGGCATTGAAATAAAATAAAAAACACCTTTTGTTTAAACTTTAAAAACACAAGTAGAAAAGCTGATTTTTAGTCAACTAAATGTAAAGATGAAGTTGTAGTTTACAAAGTGTTTTTAATCAAACTTTATTTTAAAGCTACAATAGTTATTAATTTTTATATAAAAAAGAAAGAACGCTAATCCATAAGGACAAGCGTTCTTTTGTTATTTTATCTTTTAAAATCATAATGTTTCCTCAAATGCATAGTAGACTACTCTTCGTCAGGTTGCTCTTTATTTGTTCTATCCACCTTTATCATTGTTCATCTAAGTAGTTCTTTTCACAATGCTTACAGACATCATCTGGATAATCAACAATATTTACAAGCGTTTCATCGTAAGTAATACCACAGATTGAGCAAGTGATTAGATTAGTCTGAAGCTTATACGAAGTACCATTAGCAGCTACTATATCAGCTACTACTGTATCTAAATCTCTTGTCTCCAGCATATCAGGGGAAACATAAGCTAAAACTTGAAATTCACCATTTAGTAACACACATATATTTCCGCGATTTTCAGTTTTAAATAGTTTACTTATCCATACCATTCCTTCATGGTGGTCCAATGTATTATAATTATTCATTCTTATCGCTCCTATTTATCAAATATATAATCTTAATTTTGAACGGATATTTAAAATGAAAAATTAAGATTGAAAAGCGAATCGAGAAGAATTTCTTCTATATCTCCTGTTCCCAAAAATACCAACATACCTTTTTCTACTGCTAAGGTGATTTCATTTTTTTCTATTATTTCTATAAATTTTATAAACGAGCAATTTGCAATATAAGTTGCGAAAGAATTTGTTGAAATACTATTTCCCTTAACTGTAAAATCAAATGCTCTAGTAACGATATTAACCCACTTAAAAGGATTTTGACTCAATATTGTTTTGGCAATAGGTTCGATCATATTACAATTTTCAATCAAGCAGTTATATTTGTAAACATCATTTTCAGTAAGTTGTAGTGTATTTGTTTTCATAGTTTATCTTCTCCTTTATTAATCAACGAGATTTTATCTTCGATTAGTGCTGCAAGTGTCGAACCATTATCCCATTGAGTATGAACAGAACCAATGTCATCAACATGTAATACAGTCCCTTTTTCGTCTTTTAGTATTGGGGTAAATATATCTTCAATCGTTTCTAATACGACAATTCTTGCTCCTGGAGGGAACATTATTTTTCTTTCTATAACATTTGAATTCATAAAATGACTCCTTTTTGGTAGTTTGAAGAGTGAGTTTTAATTCTTTTCAACCTCTATTCTTTCGTTCATATATGGCATATATGTTGTAATAGTCAAACTTTCTACTACTCGTTTACATTCATAATGTTTGCCATTCCAAAGTTCAGAATCGATGACTGAATTTTCTAGAGATAAATAATCTTCTAAAGGAATAGATGTATACTTCTGTTTGTAAGTCCAAACAATCGTATTACGAGAATCATATCCAGCTGTCTCTATACCGTTAAATGTTTTTAACCAACGTTCATATTCTTCCTTCGTTTTAAAGGCAGTATGACGATGGGGTCCTTTTGATACTAAATAATTGTATTCAGTATCTTTATCATCTTCACTGTTATAAACTACGAATTTATCATGAGTCTTTGTTGTATATTTGTGTTCACCAATGGTATATTCCCAAACTGAAACTTCAGCATCGAATTGAATTGCTCCATTTGCACAAGGCCCATTATGTCCCCAAGCTTTAAATGCTTTTTTAGCCATACCAACAAAGCGAATTTCTTGAGGAATGTAAAACCATGCTCCGCCACTCGTTGAAGTCTTTATTTTTTCACCATTTTGAACAGCTTCCACAAAAGGAACATAAGGTTTTTCGCAAATATATACTGAATCATTAGTAACAGATTCAATATGAGCATAAGCATGATATTCTCCAGAACGATTAGTGAACTGTACAATATCTCCAACTTGAGGTTTAGAATTGTCACGAGTATTTTCGATAATTGGAATAATTTCATGGATTATCTCTAAATCAATTTCATTAATGCCGTATTGGTCATCATAACTTTCATTAAAGATTTTTAGCGCGTTAATTGTATTCATAATAATTTCTCCTTTGAATTAGATAATGTTCTTTTGTTTTCAATAAAAAGAAAAGAGTTTTGTAGAAATATCTACAGAACTCTTTTGCAGTAATAATTAAACTGATCATGCTAAAAATTACGATTTAGTTTCATAATTCTCGCCCCTTTAATTTATTTTCGGAAAAGAAACAACGTTACTATTTCTAGTAGATAAAGGTGTGTTCATTTCCTTTGATTTTTTATCGTAATACGGTTCATATTCTGCCTCCCATGAAGGTATATTCTTACTAGGGTAAGGGAAGGGAGCAAAATTTGGATTCTTCCATTCAGGGAACTGATCCGGTATTGTAAGACCTTGAATGGTTAATTCGTAGCGTTGCCTACGCTCCATCTCAAAATAATAAGCTCTTACAAATGTAATACCAACTTCCCGATCCGGAAAGGCATCTCTCCATGTTACTTGCAGCAAGCAATCATTTTCTTTCAATTCGCGATCCAATTTTAAAGGATTGTACTTAATGAAAGCTTCAATGAAAAAGAGTCCTCGCTGGAAGGCTGCAAACATAAAAGGTAATGATATAAGAGGCCAATCAGTCAACATGGATTGCTCTAATATGATATAGACAAAGAACAGCCAAACAAATGGTATCAACAGATACAACAGACATTTAGTAATATTCTTTACCCCGATTACGTCAAAATAAGATGAACGGTTACAAGGTTCTATAGAATCGAAATCTTGTAAAACAAAAATTCTATCTCGAAACGAATTAATGACTAAACGATAAAATGTATCGTTTATATATGCATAGTCAGTTGGCCGAATCGAGCCAGGGGGGTTTTTCAAGTATCGTAGCATAATAGGTGGGACATAAGGTGTGTTAAAGTACCTTTGGATTTCCGCGAGATATTGATTAATACGCATGTCTTCCATTATGTCATACTTGTAATCTTTAGATTTAGTGAAAACAACTTTACACAGCAGTAATGCTAGTATTAGATTCCACCATTCTTTTAAAAAATGAGAATAGTTCAGTAGCCAACTTGTGCCATTAAAGTAATCGACAATTAAGCAGATTGGAAACAACACTAAAATGAAAAAAACTGGTTTTAACATAAAATTACCTTCTTTCTATTATGGAATATTTTAGGTAAATAAAAAAAGCATTCCATAGTGAAAAAAGCATAGTAGCTTCATTCACATTGGAATGCTTTTAAAAACATAGGCCCTTCACCGTTTGGTTAGGGTGATAAATTGCAAAAATAAATTGATAATTCATTTTACCATAAAAAATTAATTTAGGTATATTTTAAAAATAATAAATTATGTTATAATTCCGATATACACTTTTTCTTCAATTATCAAACCTTAACCACACGGTGAAAGGCTTTAAGTTTATTTTAAAACTCATTATGAGGTAATAGCGGGATACGTCTGTCCTTTTGCTACCCCTCATAATGGGTTTTTTTGTTTTTAAAAGGGGGGATTTTATGCAAGAAGTAAAGGATGTAACAGCATTTGGTTGCTGTGCTTTTTGGCAGTCATGCAAGTTAGGTTCTGAAACTTGTGTGTATGCTATTAGTAATCCAGCTAAACAACAAGCATGTGGAGTTTATAAAAGAGCTAAACGTGCTAGATCATGTAATTTTTTACATGAAACGACAGAAGCGGTCCATCCTTCACAACCAATGATCGAAATAAATAATTTCGATAGTGATGAGGATGGACAACTTACTTTATTTTAAGGAGGATTATCAAATGAGACAGATTTCTTTATTCGATGATTTTGTTACAGACGAGAGAGAGGACAAAACAATTAGAACCGATTGGTTATTAATCGACGGTAATAATTTGTTAAACCGCGCTTTTTACGCTACTGCAAATAATAAATTTACAGCACCGGACGGTACTCCTACTAACGCGGTATCATTATTCTTAAGAATGGCGTTGAACTATCAAAAACAGTTTAATACTAATATTGTAGTTTTCTTTGATAAAGGAAAAGGGTTCCGCAAGAAATTGTATCCTGAATACAAAGAAGGGCGTAATGAAACTCCTGAATTACTTGAGAGGCAATTCCCAGTTATAAGAGAAGTATTAACATCAGCAGGTATACCATATTTTTGGAATGATGACTTAGAAGCAGATGATCTTATTGGGGCAGCTTGCAATTCACTAAGTGGTCATAAATATATCCTTTCAAATGATAAGGATCTACTTCAATTAATTCGAAATGATGTAACTGTTGTTGTTAGAAGGAAGAATAATGAAGATATTTTAATGACGCCACACCAATTTTCTTTGGAATGGGACGAATTAATTCCACAACAAATAGTGGATATTAAATCACTAGCAGGGGATACATCGGATAATATTAAAGGTGTCCCAGGGGTAGGAAATAAAGGAGCCCTAAAGATTATTAAACACTTTGGGTGTGTCGAAAAAATAGAAATGCCTTTTCCTAAAGAGATTAAAAGATATGAGAAAAAATTTGATGATAATGGAATGAAGGAGGCTTTATTTGCTAAGCAATTAACTACATTAAAAGTAGATACGCCGCTTCAAATAAAAGAATATGAGATTAATGAATCTGGACTAATTAAAATTTGCGAAAAACTTGCAATGAAATCCATCATTGATCTGATCATGTACTACTAAAAGAACTGTTACGAACAGTTCTTTTTCTATTGGAAAATTATATTAATTTCTAGCAATTGAGTTGTGGGAATTATTTTAGGGAGGCTGACGCATTGTTAGATAAGTTGTGGAATGAGTTTGCAGAGTCTGAAGAAAGATCAACATATGCAGAAATCATAGCATGGGCATATTTCAATCCTCCAGGAGTTCAAATTAAGGATATTCAAGAGCAATTCGATACTTGGACATTAGAAGATTTTGAAACAGTTTACGACCTAGTTATTGAGCTTCCACCACTGGAAGGTGAAAAGTGGGCTGAAAAACGTTTTGGTGTAACTGATTTTGTTTCAAAGATTGATTATTATGAAGGTGGTAATTTGCAAATATTACCTGAATTCTTATGGTTTTATATGAGTAAGCCACGAAAAAAACAAAAGTTTTTTTAGGAGGAAAATATGATAGACATGACTTCTAGTCAAGCAGGACAAGGGGATAGAGAAACGATAGGACGATTAATGTCTCGTTTAACCATGGCAAAGGTACTTAACTTAATGGGACATGATACAACAAATTTTATTTTTAGTAAAAACGAATATAATGAATATTCTTATTATCCTATTGATGTTGCAATAAGCGATATTAAAGAGTTTTTAGATACGATTGATGCGAATTATCTATGGGATGAAGAAGAAAGTATATTGACATTAAATTTTGCTTCGGAAGTAAAGAATATTGGTGCTTTAGCCAATTCAATTTCTTTTGGATGGAGTGAGCTTGAATTTAGTGGTGATGATGAATTAGAAGATGTTATTGAATATATCGATAATGGTCTACGATTTAATTTAGTAGGATATGAAGGTATTCCATTAATGTTTTTTAGAGCATACTATGAGCTGTTAAAGGAGAATAATTTTTTATGAAAATAGTAACGACAATAACGGAAAATAATTCTGTTAAAATACAACGATTTGAAAATGATGTATGTGTAGGTGAACGAAGTATTAGGCTTGTTGATTACTGTAAAGGATTTATTAAACCTTTACCTATGGGAGCAATTTTCGAGCATTTATGTACAGAAAAATCAGAGTTAGAAGAATACTTAAATGAACTTGAAGAACCTGAGAATTTTGATCAATTCTTAATCTCTATATTTGAGAATCTTTCTACGTCATGGTATGAAGAAAATCCAGCATTTTTGAACTACCTAGCAGTTGCATTTAATAGATTATCGAGTGTAAAAGTAGATAATCCATATTTAATAGATTTTTTAACTTCAATTGCTAAGAAAGCAGATAAAATACCACTTGAAGATAATATGGCCACATTGGTTATTGTGATTTTAAAACGTTTTTTAAAAGAAGAAAATAATAGCAAAGTATTAGATAAGAAAAAAATAGAAATATTCAATGCTATCATTTCCACATTAAAAACTGAGCATAAAAATGAACTGAAAAATGCCATATCACATTTAACTCCACATATGGATAGTGAATGGTTCTATGAGATGATGACAGCGATGGAAAAGGTTCAAGCAACCACAAATAAAAAAATTACTTTCTTTAGTGGAAAACTTCCTCCAGGATTATCATATTTTAATGTAAATTCACGTGGAACGAGCTTTGTATACGAAGTTGCCAAAACAAGACTCAGAGTAAAGTTTTTTGATACTCCGATTGAAGACGTAGGACATCCAAGATTATTAGCTATATATAAATTAAGCGGTGAAAAAGTCTCTTCAATGAAACTTGTTGCTGTCAAAGAACATGATGAAATTAATGATGACATGGATGTCTATCATTATCCTTATGCACATGTATTTAATAATGGAAGCGTGTGTTGGTACGGTTATCAAGATTTCACTAAAGATTTGCTGCCTAACATTGCGAATTTGTTCTTATCTACAAGTAATTCTAATCATATGGTTAATAATTGTTTGGAATTATATAAAGAATACGAGGGTAAAGATTTTGATGATTCAAAGCTTAAACTACTCGGGAAATTAGAAGAATTGCTATAGTCTATAGCAATTCTTTTCTTATAAGGAGGTAAATAATAATGATTAATATTTCGAAGATTGCCGATAGAATTGAGGAACAAGCAATTACAAGCGATAAAGAAAAATATGTGAATATATTTCAAGCGCTATATAATAATCCATTCGTACGATTAGGAGAAATAAGAGAAGTCTTTGATACGGTCTCTACGGATGATTTTAAAAATTTATATGATATGTTGATGAAAATAAAATCTCATGAAGGATATGAGGTAGAACCACTTATCTTAGGATACAGAGTAGAGTCTAATGTATTTAGAGATAGCTATTGGAATAATAGAAGTAGTAATTACTACTGGAATAAATTAAAAAATAATAAAAAAACTTTTATTTAGGAGTAATTTATGAATTTTGATTTAAATATTGATTTTGAAGATAAATTTCAATCGTTAAATATGATTGACATGTTAATTATTTTTAAATTAATCGAAGAATATACAAATACAAAATTGTCGAATAAAACGATATTTTATTCTGATAGACATTCGGAATATATCAGTACGGATGATGTTTGGTGGCCGTTAGATTATTTTTTGTATAAAACCGAAATTGGGGAATTAGAATACGATGGCGAACAATATAAATTAACTTTATACAATTTATCTTCTGCGTATCTACAAAAAGCTCATATGTCCATTGATTCTCAAAATGATTTAGAAAGTTTGGTAGAAGATTTGAATGAGAAAATGATGGAACCTACATCTGAATCTATGTTTTCACTAATTTCTTTTTTTTGTGAGGATGAGTTGATTTTTCGAGGTTACTTAGAATTTGAATGCGGAAGCGATATGTGTTGGCATACTATATGTGAATCGCTTCTTGAGGCACATACTCAATGTCTAAAATATATTAAGGAATGATAAAAATGACCAAATTAGTAGTTACTTTAGAACAAGGGGATTTCCCTACAATGGATAGATATGAAAATGGAATGAAGGTAGGGAGTCGTAAAATCTCTCTTGAAGCATTATTACGTTCTTTTATCGAAGATGCTTCACTAGATTTAATATTTGATATATTAATTAATCAAAGAAACGATGATTTAGACGAATATTTTGAAGGATTATCCGATATGACTGACAATGGGTTACACTTTTTAGTGAGTTTATTTAATAAAATTCCAGATTCTTTATTTAACAGAGATAAATTTTCTGATATAGCGCAACTTGTACTTGAAAATGCTTGTGATGAAGCCCTTTCTGTTGATCAATTAACTCCTGTACTATCAACATGGGTTAATAAAGTAAAATGTGTTCCGTGTAAAAACGAATATGTAGTATTATATAAAGATTTATTGCAATACTTTTTAGGAACTACTAATAGTGAACATTTAAAATTTCAGAAAGAATTACTAAAAACAATTTATAAATACATGAAGGGTTTAAAAGAAAAGAATGAAATTGATAATTGGGTGGCAATGCACGTAGAGCATTTGCCATCGTCTATGTTAATTGAAGCCTTACAAGCAAAAAATGTAAACAATAAAGTTATTCATGGCTTTTCAAGTGTACCTAAAAATGCAGCTTTTGTTGCAACAACAAGTGTTGGAACCACATATTTTTATGACATACCAAAGACAAAGATGCGCGTTAAATTTCAAGATGTTGCATTTGACAATGTGGGTCATCCTAGACTCCTTTTTGCAATATCTACAGTAAATAATAAAACCAAAGAAATTAGATTATGTGCCATAAAAGGAAAAAACGAATTAACCCTTGAGACACCTTTATTTCATTATCCATACTCGAATGTCTATTCTAATGGTAGAGTGTGCTGGTCAGGGTGGGACAACCTCCCGATCGATCAAATGCCTATGATGTTTTTAAGTACATCAAATAATAGCCATCTCAATTCGGAAACATTATCTCTTTTTAAAAAATATCAAAATAAAAATTATCCTGATAAAGTTTTAATGCCAATGAGTCAACAAATTGAGGATTGGTGTTAAAAGTATCAACTCTATACAGTAGAACAAAGGTAATTAATATATACCTTTGTTCATTATATTGTTAAGTTGGAATAATTTTGATATGTTTAAAGATAATAATTAAAAAACTAATGTCGAAAATTGATAGATTATAATGCTTGAATTTAATAATAAATAGAGGTGTGAATATGAGAAATCGTTCTTATTTTAATAATCAACTTAAAAAAGACTCAGTAACTAAAAGACCTATTTGTGAAGGTAAACATGTTGAAGAAGAACCGAAATTACTATTAGAGATTTCGGAACGCCAATATCAACTTAATAAGATATTTAATGAGTTTACTGTACAAGATGGGATTAGATGGATTTATGGATATGCTAATTATGTAAATGTTTTAGCCAAAAAGCCAAGAAGTACGAATTATCATTATCGTACCTATAAAGAGGGTACAATTGTGATGTTAGATTTTTTTGGAGGATTCAGCACTGAGTTGATTTATGATCATCCAGCCATTATTTTGAAATGTTCAAAGGATGGATTAATTGTTGCACCTCTTACATCAAATGCTAAGGTTTATTCAAATGCAGTTAATGTTGATACCCATATTCGACTAGATCGGAATATTGTTCCATATGGAAACCTACCTAAAAATTCTACAATCAAATTAGAACAACTTAGATTTGTATCTAAGTACCGTGTATTACAATCAAACGGACGTGTTACGGATAAACCAAAGTTAAATGAAATTCAGGACGCCCTAAGTGGATTATTAGCTGAACACGTGACTAAACAGCGTAATTTAAAAATCCAAGGTTTAGAGCAGGATAAAGCGATACTGGAAGGTGAAAAAACAATATTGGAGGGTGAAAAGACTACTCTCGAAATTGAAAATGCATCATTGAAGGAAGAACTTGTAATCAATAAAAGTGAGAAGCAAGAACTGGTAACAGAAATACTAAAACTTGAAAAAGAAAAGGAACAACTTGTCCTAGAATTAAGTGAATTAAAAGTAAGAACTAAGAGATAGGAAAAAAGATTAAAAAATTTTTAAAATATCTCTAGACATCCATTAAATTTTGAGGTAATATTAGTATATAATATTTGGGGGCGAACGGTCCCGTACTTTATGTACAAAATTGCATTAAAATGATTCTGCACTTTTGTGTGCTAACCCTCTAACTTTAGTTAGGGGGTTTATTTTTTTTGATAGGAGAGGAGTTATTTGGATAGTTATTTTTCAAAAGAATTTATAGAATCTTTAAAAAATATCCAGACTGTAATGCAGTCATTTCAAGCATCATCTCTACAGAATATAAGAATTTATAATGATATTGCATTAAATGCGCAAGCTGCTGCTGTAGAGCCAATTAAACAGTTTCAAAAATTTCAAAATTCTATATCTTCTCAAATGGTTACAGCATTACAAACACAACAAGCAACAACTACTGAAATGATAAATGTATTTCGTCAGTCAATGGTAAGAATCCCTTCATTTGTAAATGTTGTTGAGGAAATTCGAAATACTATTCCTTATGAACAGTTAGCAGCGTTAGATTTCAGTTATCTAGATAATTTAACTCTAGATAATGATATAGAGGATGAAACGGAACTTTCTAACGAAATGAAAGCTCATATACAACTAGAAATTCAGGAACAATTGAGATCTATAAATGAAAATGAGTTGCAAACTACATCTACTTACCAAGACTTTTTTGAAAAACTATCTAAAAATATTCCGGTACAAATAATGTTCTCCATTTTGGTATATTTGTTTACACCATTTATTTCACCGGTTACTGAAGAAGCTCTGGAGTTCACTACAGAATTATGGGAGGATAACCTTCACATAGATTTAACGGGTAAGTATAATGCTGTTATCCTCTCGGATACATACTTAAGACATGATATGAGTGAAATGGCACCAGTTGTCCTTTCACAACAGTTGAAAACTGGACAATCTATAATAGTGGAAAAACGTGAAGGTAGTTGGGTAAAAATAATACTCTATCTAGATGATGAAACGTATACTGGGTGGGTAGAAAAATCAAAAATTATTAAATAAACTCAGTAAATTCTATTACTTGAAAATAACTACCTAATTAACAGGGAGAGCCAAAAGCTTTATAAGCTTTTAGCTCCTCCCAAGTTAGAGGAGCAACAGCAAGTACATTGTTAAAATTGAAGATTCTTTTAGCACGTCTTGTAAAGCAGTAAGCTGTAAATGTATCATGTGTTATTTTAAGAATTTTGACTTTTCTTTGTGTGATTTCCCCATTTTTAGATACATATATCATAGTCATTATTTCATTGTGTTTCATAGCTTTTAGAATTGAATTTTTCATCTTGCATCACTCCTTTCTGTTAATTTTAGAACAAATGTTCTTGCTTAACAAATTTTCATTGAATGGTTATTTTTATATATGGTTGCTCTATCCATTCTTTTTATATATAATTTTTATATAACTTGTTTAATGAATCTTAGAGCTTAACCATACGGTGAAAGCATTTATAACACTTCTTTGATGGTGTTCATACTTATCTCTAGCTGGGATCAGTCTGTACATTTATCGGAGAGGTGTTTTTTCATTTCACAAGATAAATAAATTTTTAGGAGGACTTAATTATGAGTCAAGAATTAACTTTATTTGATTTAGGTGTTGAAGACACAACACAATCAGAGGAGCAAAAGAAAAAGGAAAGCAGCAAAAAGAATGCAGTTAAGAATGCTCCTACTCCAAAGAAGAAGGAAGAGCCACTTTTGGTTAATGCTGAATGGACAATTCATTTTGCAACTGATCACTTTAGCGTAAGTGAATTTGTCGATGAGATACCAGAAGAGGGAGTTACTTTAGAGGTATTGAGGGAAGGGATAGAACGTCATTTTCCGCAATTTAGTGCAGCGCGGACAAAATGGGATGCCAATAAAGATGAAAAGCAATTATACCCTGATGCTTTTGCAGGGAGTAAAGGTGCTGGTTCAAAAGAAGGTCGCTTTACGCCTTCTTTTTTTATTTCTGCTGAAGGAGCTTTTGAATCCAATAAATATTACCGGTATATTCTAAGTGGAGATGGTAATGTTCTGTCTGTACATCAATCAGTCTGTGGAACAATGATTACACCTACAAAAATGGTTAGTAGAGAAATAAAAAATAAGGCTTTAGAAGGTTTAGGATTTACTAAGATATCTGATTGTCCAGTAACTCCTTCTTCTTTTGAGTGGGCTCTACCAAAAATTGAAAATAAGATTTTAAGACAAATTTTAGGTTTTTTTAGGTCGTTTATACAAGATGATGCTGAATACGAAGTAGCGCTTAAAATTTATTGGGATTTAAAAAAGAAGAAATATGTAGTAGATTGCCCTAAACAGGAAGTTACTGCTATTAATATCGAGTTGCAGCACAATGAAGAATTCACAGGAAAAAATGCAACGCGTTATATTCCGGTTATGGAAGTGCATTCTCACAATGTAATGAGAGCCTTTTTCTCTGAATTAGATAACTCAGATGAACAAGCATTTAATACGACATTTGGTGTGTTCGGTGTGTTTGGAAGAATGAATCGCCAAAAGTATGAAATGGTCTTTAGAGCTAAAATGAGAGACGATGTAATTGACATTAAACCAGAGCAATTATTTGAATTAGAAGAAGATCGTAGGGACTACTCTTACCCGAAACATTGGAAAACTAATGTTTCAACAAAGGAAGGGTTTTACCTATGAAACTACTATTCGGACAAGCAATGGACATTGTGGTAATTGGTGTAGGAGCAAATGGTTCACATTTCCTTCGGAATTTACTACAAGACATGTCGATTTACGGCAGAGATATGAAAAAGAATCGCTTACTAATTGCTGATGGTGATAAAACAGAAGAAAAGAACATTA
This sequence comes from Lysinibacillus sp. UGB7, assembly GCF_049058285.1. Classification (NCBI taxonomy): domain Bacteria; kingdom Bacillati; phylum Bacillota; class Bacilli; order Caryophanales; family Bacillaceae; genus Lysinibacillus; species Lysinibacillus sp. UGB7. The sequence continues at coordinate 44,375 of NZ_JBMGUV010000033.1, read as the reverse complement.
AGAATCAACTCTTTACGATTGAAGATGTTGGGGAGTTTAAAGTAAATGCTTTAGCAGAACGGTACGGCGATCATTATAGTATTGATGTTTTAGCTGTTCCTCAATACATTACTGATGGTGAAATGTTGGATAGACTTTTTGTAAATGACGGAAGATTTAAAATTCTAATCGGATGTGTAGACAATAATAGAACCCGACAATTAATGCATGATTATTTCAATCATGTGAGTGATTTATTGTACATTGATGTTGGAGTTGAAGGAGTCATTCTGAAGGAAGAGTTGAATGAATACTCATTTGAGGAAGCAAATCGTATGATAATTGGCAGCGGATTTTCAGGCCAGGTAGTTGTTGGTTTAAAAGCTAAAGGAGAATTAATATTACCTCCAATTTGTGATGTGTACCCAAATGTTCTAACTGATACAGAGTCAGTATTTCCAACACAAAATTGCACAGAGATATTAAATAATCCTCAACGTTTAGAAACAAATAAAATTGCTGCTCAAATGGCAAATATCATTATGAACAACTTGTTCCATACAGGTGAACTATTTCAGCACGAGATACTATTTAATGCGCGATATGGTTCTTCAAACGTCCGTTATATCGATAAAAGAACAGAAAAATATTTTAAAGAATTATGCAGGCTCGCAGTATGAGTACAGCAGCTTGCTAAAATATAACTCACTAGGAGGTAATAATATGAACACTGTATTAAAAAACGAAAGTATTTCTCAATTAGAGCATAAAGCCCTTTATAGAAAATATCGACCAGATGATTTTTCAAGTTTAGTTGGACAAGATCATGTAAGAATTACCTTGGAAAATGCAATTGCTCAAGGAACTGTTTCACATGCATATTTATTTACTGGTCCGCGAGGAACTGGTAAAACAAGTACTGCTAAATTATTTGCTAAAGCACTAAATTGTGAAAATCCAGATGGATGTAACCCATGCGGTAAGTGCCATTCTTGTTCGAATGACTCTACAGACATCATTGAACTAGACGCAGCTAGTAATAACAGTGTAGATGATATTCGCCAGTTAAAGGAAAACATTATTCTGGCCCCTATGAACGGAAAATACAAAGTGTATATTTTGGATGAAGTGCATATGCTTACGACTCAAGCGTTCAATGCTTTTCTGAAAACATTAGAGGAACCGCCATCACATGCACGCTTTGTTTTGGCAACAACAGAGGTTCACAAATTACCACCAACAATTCTCTCTCGGTGTCAACGTTTTGATTTTCGGAGAATATCTACTCATGAAATTGTTGGCCGCCTTAAATATGTACTTATTCAAGAAGGTCGCTCCGTAGAAGATACTGCATTAAATTTAATTGCTCAAGTATCAGCTGGAGGTATGCGAGACGCGTTAAGTTTATTGGATCAAGCATTGTCTAGAAAAACAGATTTTTCAGAAATTGTAACTTTATCTGAGATTTTAGAATTAACTGGAGCTGTGGATGTTCGAGTAATTGGGCATTTGATTTCTTTGTTAGCAAATGAACAGATTGAAGCGGCATTAAGTCATTTTAATACTTGTTTTGAGTCTGGAAAAGAACCAAAATTCTTTATTGAGGAAATGATGATATACCTCAGAGACATTTTGATTTTTAAAAAATTAGGACCAGAAGCGACATTAAAGAAGGCAAATACAGATGAAAATTTTCAAAGTGTAGTGAATTGTGTTGATGAGGAAAAAATTTATATTTACTTAGAAGAGCTTCAACAAACTTTAAGCAATTCTAAATTCCATCACGACATACAGCTATTAATGGAAATGACAATTATTCGTATGGTTCATGGCGAGAAAGCTTCACTACAGGCTCAGATTGATGAATTACGATTAATGATTACGAATGCTAATACAGTCAATTATGTCAATAATATATCAGAGCAAGTAAGTGAATTAAATGAGTCTGTTTCAACTGCTGAACTGAATTCTTCAGATGAAAAAAACACAGATAATGATTTCTTACCAGAACAAACAAAACTACAAGAGGCAAAAGAAAGTAATAATCAAAATTTTGTTACTTCACAGGTTGATATTACTGCTTTTAGAAATTCAGAAGTGAATTTACCGGGCTTTGAACCCGCTTCGACGTCAGCAGCTCAATTGGATAATAACGATCGTGTAGTTGATATAAATGATCCAGTTGAGTTCATAAAGATGGCAGTAGAAGCTAATGAAAAAGGCTTAGATTGGACAGAAATTCCTCCGGAAGTGGATCCGAGTTATCCTATAGGTGACCCACCACCAGAGGAAGAAAGTGATAATACAACATGGACGATGCCCCCATTAAATTCAGAAACAAAAGAGTCACCACCTGGAAGTGAATCTAAAGGTAGTGTCATCGAAGAAGAAGAAGATATTGGTAATGCAAATAACATAATTCTTTCTAAAAGAGAAAAGAGTGTTATGGAGATACTTCAAACAGCCACGCTAGAGTTTCGTGAGCAGTTTAATAAAGTTAGAGAATCTATTGTTAATGAATTAGGAAACCTAAATATTTCCTCAAAAAGAGTGTTTAGTGAGTTTGTTGCTAAAGCAGTGAACGATAATACTGTAATTTTGGTACATGAAAATAAAATTCAAGTTAAATTAATTGAAAAGGTTGTTCATCGTAAAAATATTTCAGAAGCATTTGAGAACACGTATAAAGAGATGGAATATATCGCAATTACTAATGACGAATGGAAAACAGTAGTTACTGCTTTCAAACATTTAAGAGATAAAAAATAAACGGTAATTGGAACAATAGAGAAATGGAGAATGAAAATGAACATTCACTTTGACTTAAAAATTGCTCAAATAGAAATGCTATATAAAGCAGTGCTTTGTGTTCTAAAGAACGATGGCATACAGTTTGATGATAAGCATGAAAATTTATGGAATCAAATAATAACATATACCGAAACAGACAGTTCAGACTTATTAGATTTGATAGAATTTTTCTATCAACAAATAAAAGAGAACACTCAATATGACGAGTTTGATAAAGAAGATGATGAATGACGGGTGTTACCCAGGATAATTCATTTCATACTTAAATCAATGTATTTTTAAATTAAAAGATAGGCAAAAGCCTATCTTTTTTCAAAGGAGGTATAAGTAATGTCAAAGGCATTATTCGAAAATTTAATTAGTACTAAACGTTTAAGTCATGCTTACTTTTTAGAGGGTGGTAATGAAACATTTGCACTCTGGTTAGCAAGTAGAATCCTTTGTGGTGCTCATGAGGATGATTGTATAACTTGTAAAAGAATATATAATCATAATCATCCTGATGTTATAGTAATACGTCCTGAAGGACTTGACGTTAAAGTTGATCAAATACGTGAAATTCATGAGAAGGCAGCATATAAGAGCGCTGACGGAAAAGGACAAGTATTTATCATACATGGTGCAGATAAAATGAATATTCAAGCGAGCAATGCTTTCTTGAAGTTTTTAGAAGAACCTAAACCAAATGTAACAATCTTACTTCTCGGTCATTCTAAAGAACTTTTATTAGAAACAATTAGAAGTCGTGTTCAAATAGAAAAGTTAGAAGATAGTTCAGGCTTTATGAAAACAGCTGTAAGCCGTGGTTTGATGTTTAACGGCTTAGGCATTTTTGAAGAAATTCATATTTCAGTAGATCAAGCAGAAGAATTAAAAGATGTGGCAGACAAATGGATTCATTCAATACGAGATATTCTTGGATCTTCTAGACTCCACGCGTTACAAAAAGTGCAATTTTTGGAAAAAGATTTTGAAAACAGAGAAAAGCGGAATATTTGCCTTCGTCTCGTTCAATCTTATGTTAAAGCCTTATTTGCAGAAGCAAAAGGCCAATACCACTTGTGGGGGAATGTTCCAAAATATCAGTGGCATGAACTCCTAAAGTGGGGAAAAGCTATTGATGAATTGTCTCGTAATATGTACTCTAATGGACATTTCACATTACAAATGGAACATTTCATTAAACGTGTTTTGTAATAACATGGGAATAAAAGACAAGTTTTAGTTGAAAAAGTATGTAGAAAGTTATATGCATTTTTCATCGTTACTTGAATTTACTCCAACAAATAGATATAATGGACGTATCTATTTAAGAACGTTTCCAAGCTATAACCACACGGTGAATAGCAATTTAAATGCACTCTTGAAGTGTACAAACTTTTCCTTTAGAGGATAGGTCTGTTCATTTATCAAGAGTGCTTTTTTTCGTGCTTATAGATAAATAAATTTTTAGGAGGAACAGTAATGTTCAAAATTAATGTGGAGATTTTACAAAATGAAGTAAGTAAAATTGTTAGTGCTGCAAAAAGATCTCGCTTAACTCAAAGCTATATTTTTGTTTCAGCATCTAAGGAGAAGGGAACTGTAAGCTTTTCATTTAGTGGGGAACTACTATCAGTTGTAAAAACCATTGAAACAGAAGTTTCCAAGGATCTTTCGTTTGCGACTTCTGTATTGGAATTTCAACTAAAAGTATCTTCATTACCAGATGAAGTAGAAATCTCAGTTTTTTCCTCACCAAAAGATAATGTCCAACTTAAGTGGGGAAGCGGTAGTGGTATTACCTTGTTAACTGTTAAAGAAAATGAGATTGCATTGACTTCTCCTGATACATCTCAATCTATCTCTTTCCCAGAAGGAAAGTGGAATTATTTTAGATTGAATTTTGCCACTTTCTGCGCTCTTCCAAATAGTAAGGCTGCAATTAAAGAACCAACTTGTACCGGAATTAATTTTAGTAAAACTGAAAATGGAATTATAGTACAAGCAACCAATTCGGTAAAAGCAATTAAATCAATTGAGGAAATGGATTGGTTTGATACTTCAATAACGATACCGTGTGATACGTTTTATTCCATAACGGAACTGATTTCTTCAAATGAAATAGTCACAGTATCGCTAGACAAAACAGGTTCTAACATTATTATTGAAAGTTCAAAAGTTCTAGCAATATCAAGACTAATAGATGGAAAATTCCCTGATACTGAGAAGTTATTTTGTGATGAAACTGCTCCGATAATTTGGCGCGCAGACCGTATGGAATTGTTAGAAACAACAAGACGTGTCAAAAAATTAGGTGGTCAAACTCCAGTAATGAAGGTATTTAAAAAGGATACAAAGCACTTTGCAGTCCTTAAAGATATCCTTATAGAGAAAATTGGGGCTGTTGTTGAATCAGAGGTAAAAGAAGGCTTTTCCGTAAACCCTAATAACCTTGAGGCAGCTTTAACAGTTCTCCGATCTGAAGAAGTTTTACTTGCATTTACTCAAAAAACGGCACCAATTACTCTATTGAGCGGTGACGAGGATGATGACAATCGTTCAAATTTAAAAGTAATGATTGGACAAGTAAAACAAAATTAGAATCGTTTAAAGAAAGATTCGGCGAACCGTTTCTTTCTTTTCTATCTATGGAGGTATGGATAATGAAGATGACTTTGAAGAAGAGAAGAAATCAAGGTTTTGGTTTCCAAAACACAAAAAATATAAACAATAATTTAATGCAATTATCTTTGTTAGAATCAGTGGGTTTACATAAACGCTATCAAACGGAACTTTTAAGAGGTTCAACAAGAGATCGTAGTAAAACTAAATCTAAATTGACATTTGATTTACTACATCGAGAAAATGTTGAATCCATAAAGGACCAAGAGGCAATTAAAATGCTGCAAGAATATGGTGTTGAAATTGAGGGTTTAGATGAGGCCGAAAGTATTTATCAACACCGTAAGAAAAAGCATGATTTTATGGGGATACCACTTACTACTTACATTGACTCAGAGCATTTTAACAAAGTAAAGGAACAAGTAAAAGCTAAATATGGAGGGGTTTTACAGGATGGTTCAAGCCTATTTGAATATCAAGTAGAGTGCGCTTCCCTAATAGTTGGTAGACGACGATTGTTAAATGCTCTTGATATGGGGCTAGGTAAAACACGTACAACAATTGTAGGTCTAACATCGGATCCAAGAAACAAGAAAATACTTATTGTTACAATGAGTCGGAATTTTTGTGACTGGGAAAATGAATTTAAATCGTTAGGTCTTGGCGAAGAGTATATTATCTTAAAAAAGCCAATGGATATGAGATCAACTAAAAGAATTCATCTAGTTTCATATGAGTCTTGGGCTGATGAAACCATAAAATTTAGGACTAAAAGAAAAAATACAACTGAACGCTATAGCAAAAAGGATTTACCTTATAGATGCCCATCGTGTTTACAAAATTGGATAGACGATAAGTATTTTTGTACTTGCGGTGAGACCGTTATAGAGAGAAGAAAAAAACCACTCTATAAATATTTAGATAAATCTTATGATGCAGCTGCAGTTGATGAAGGCCATTTAATCAAAAATGGAAAAACTGGTCGCTGTAAATCGATAATGGCTATAAAAACGAAAACTAGAGTATTACTTAGTGGTACTCCAGCGGAAAACGGTGCTTCAGATTTATTCTGGCCATTAGCCTGGTTAATGGGTGATAGTCACCATTTTTGGAATAAGGTTGATCTTTCTAAATTTGAAGCGTTCGGGAATTTCGGTGATAGATGCTTCCGTCATGTCTATGGAGGAGTAGCTAAGACTGCTTTGATGGACAGTTCTAGTATTTCTAAAAGGACAAGTAATGAGAAAGCGTTATGGGAAATGCAAGACATCATTATGTACAGGAAGTTAAAAAAAGAGCCATCCATAGAGCGTATAATTCGAGTTCCAAAGCCCGTTCATAAACGGTTACATCTTGAACAAACAAATGCTGAAAAAGAATTATATAAGAAAGTACTTTCAGATTTTTCCCATTGGTTCCGGGTTACTTTACATCAAAGAAAAGTGGCAAATGCACGAGATGAAAAGTACAAATCAACAACTATAGAAATCTGTAGTTGGTTAGACAAATTACGTCTCGCAGCAAGTTGTCCCTGGATACATGAAGATTATAAGAAAAATACTTTAGTTCAACCAAGTAAATTGACATTTATCCGTGAAAAAATGCAACAAGAAGCTCGTCAAAAGAGAAAAATGCTTATTTTCACGGCACATAAAAAAACTTGTGAGGAATTAGGGTCACTGTTAGATGCTTGCGTGCCAGGATATGAGGTTGGATATATTCATGGTGGCGTACCTATGAGCAGACGTTTTGAAATGTTAACTCGTTTTCAGGATGAGAATGATCCATTAAGCGTTCTGATTATGACAATGAAAACTGGAGCTGAATCATATACCTTGACTCAGGCAAAAAGTGTAATTCTTCATGATTTGGATTATAACGCGAAGAAAATAGAACAATGCTACTCCCGTGCTGTACGTTTAGGGCAAAAAGATGTAGTAGAGATAACATGGCTTATTAGTGTTGATACTATCGATGCCAATATGCATAGTTTAATTTTATCTAAACAAAGTAGTGTTGACTTGGCTATTGACCGTAAAGAACTTGATTTTGCTGAAGTAGCAAAGGAGTTTGAAGGACAATGCGTATCAGGTGTTGGAAGCGTAGATTATGAAACATTTGCTAAAGAAATGTTAAGCCGTGGTACAAGTCGAGCTGAATATGAATACGTAAGTTAAGGGAGGACTTTACCATGATTGTATACGATGGCACATTGGCATATGTGACCTTCAATTTTTATAGTGGTAGTACACGAAAGAAGGAAAGTTTTTTTGCAAAACCAACTTTACTTCAATTTCATCCAAAGGATAAGGACAAAATAATTAAGATTCATTTTGCAGAAAAAATGCCAAAATGGATGAAAAACTTTGCTCAAAAGTACAATTATTCATTGGTTGAATTAGATAACGAACAAGTTGGGTTTGCTCTCACTTTAGAGAATAAAAATTTCTCAGTTAATCCCTTATTTAAAGGAATAATTCATGAGTGGTTTTCTTGTATGGATTCATCTTTGAACAAGATAAGAAACTTGTTACTGACTGACATAGAATTAGTTCGACAAAACCTAATTTATAGAAAATCATTTTTTGAAGAAATTGGACTATTTTATTGCCTAGAAGAATTTGAGAAAACTACGGGAGCGTTATATTACGGTGACTGGGTTACTCAAGATTTTGAAAATCTAGAAGATACTAAGCAAAAAGAATGGCTTCAATTAGTCTCTGAGCTGACATTTAAGGGAGAATTTCAATTAGAAGAAGATAATGACTGGGTTGAAAATGAGAATGGAAAGGAATTAGCAGACTGCACCCAAGGTTCTAACAATATTGTTAGAACTGAACGGGTTGAAGAAGTTGTCCTTGATGACATTTTACATGTTGAAGAACCATTAGTTAAAACAGAAGACATAGTTATCGATACAACGGAAGTGGAACCTCTTATAACAATAGATGATTTAGTAATCGAAGAGTCCAAAGAAGATGATTCTTTAATATCAATTACTGATATTTCTGTTGAAACAGACGAAGAAATTAAGTTAATAGAGAGCGATAAAGTGAAAGTATCGAATGATAATTCGTCAAAATTTTATTTAGAAAACGAACTTAAAGTAGCAACATACAGAAGCAAAAAAGAAGGTATTGTCGAAGGACAAATTTTACTATTTTAACTAGGGGCTATTTTTGCCCCAATTTTAAGGAGGCTAACAATTTATGTTAGAAATTATGGTACTAATAGGGACATTTATGTTGCTGGTAGTCATAGGAGCTTTGAGTGCACTAAGTGAAAGCTTTGCACAGAAAAGAGAGTCAAAATGGGCGTTTTCAGCTGTAAGTCAAGTTGAAAATGCAAGTAAGACTATTCAACCAGTTGATGAAGCTTCAAGTTATGGGACTATATTAATTAAGGATGCGGTGACAGAAATACAATTAGAGGATAATACTATACTCTTTAAACAAATTATAAATAACGAAGATTTAGTAGAATTTTCTCATTCGGAAATTACGGAGGAAGTAAATAATAACTTAAATCAAATTGTGAATGCTATAAATATTGAAATGGATAATCATACGGAGGGATGTAATAATTCTCATTTAGGGGATGAAATAAAAAATAAAATTAAAGAAGTAGTTGGAGAGAAAACTGCAGGTTTAGTGACTAATCTTTTAACAGACCTGAAGGAAAATGAATTATCGGTAGTATTGGGTTTATACAACTCAGTTGAGAATTCTATTAACTATGAAGGTGCTAGTTTAAAGCTTTCTACAGATAAACCTATTGTTACAGGGGACGAAGATTTTATTCTTCTCAAAGGAACTTTATTACCTAATGGGGAATTTCGTGTGATTCACTCTGACGATGCTGAAACAGTAGAGCATGGATACGGGACCGAATCGTTTGTAATAAAAAAAGTAGCATAAATATACATTGAGGAGTGTGGTTTCACACCCCTTCCTTAAAGGATTCAAATGGTTTTAATATATATTTGAATCCTTTAAGGAAGGGGTATATTCTCACTAATACTGGTAATTTGTGATAAAATTTTGGCGTTATATAGTCATTCGTACTTATTGTTATACAGTGTCTATTGTCGTACTCTTTTTGATAATATATAATTAATGGATGTTAAAAATTAAAAAAACAGGATTAATTTATATTTTCTACCTAAACATCTAAATCAAAAGTATACGACAATAAATGATTTTTGGACAATGAGTTACAGAATGAGTGGGTCTTCAGTACCGTTTGTAATAACTACCAAGTATTAGTGACGTTAACAAAGGAGATCTATAACGGGAGATAGTTTAATCACTCCTTTTGACATTTATAATCTTACAAAAAAGTATTGTTACGCGGAGGCAGGAAAATGGAGAATACACTAGTAGCAACATCAAATGATAAAATAGCAGAACAACTTAAAAATGCCATGTTTAAGAGTAAAGATATAATAAAGGCAATTTGTTCTCAAGAAGAAGGCTTTATTGACATTTTTATTCGAAAAGGTAATGTATCCAAATTGTTATACCAAAAATTTCAATTTGATTCTATGAAAGTCAATTTTGATGAAATGAATGACGACTTTCAATTAAAAACAGAAAAAGAATTTGAAGTGCCAATACAAATATATCGACGATTTACTTACTTATTATCTACTGCGATAACGTATAGTCCAAAAATGGAACACGGTCATATTCGTTTTGCTTTTAAATTTAGGAAAATGGAAAATGACCTTTGGCAAGAAGATTTCCACATGGAATTTATTGCAGAGAAGCCTTTTAGAAATGGTGAAATGATGCCTGAGTATGATTAAATTAACAGATTGACTTTTATGTCTAAATTTGTGATAATCTAATTAAATTTATAAGACGAAAATTGACACGGAAGTACCGTGAAAGTTTAAAGGAGAAAAAAACCTTTTTTGGTTTTTTTGGGCCTTGCTTTCACGGTGCTTTTTTTTTGTCTTTTAGTCTAGGAGAGGAGGTGATATGAGTGGATAATTCAATCTACACACAAGGCAATAATAATATAACTAGTATTCTAGAAACAATCATTCGGCTAATTGGCGGTATAGGTGGACTATGCTTCACTTTAGCAGTTTTAATTATCGCTGTAGTTATTATTTTTGGTTCAATCGCTCCAAGAAACATCGGTAAATGGTGGACTGCATTATTTTCTTGTGTTGCAGGAGCTGCTTTGTTCTTTAGTGCTTTCATGTTATCAGATGTACTAACAGGCTTGTTCTCTAAGTAATGAATGAGAAAAGCCTTTCTAAACTGATGAGTGACAAATTATGTCACTCATTTTTTGAAAGGAGTTAGTTAAATTGATTAAAATTCCTGTTGATTTAACACAAGAACAAAAAACAGTATTAGCCTATTTTTCTATCCGACAATTATTCATTGTGGGCCCAATAGGGGCAGTTACAATTTTACAGTTGGCTCTATTTAATTGGCCATTTATTAGTGGCTGGTATGAATTTTTTTGGAGATTATTTATTGTGTTATCAGTAAATGGCATTTCAGTTTCCTTAGCATTTATTTATTTGGAAAAACACGATTGTTATTTATCTGAATTTGTTGTTCGTCGCTATAACTTTTGGCGATCAAAAAAAACATATACAAATTAGGAAGTGACGTGATTGGATTTATTGGATTTACTTGTTCTTTTTTGCATCTTAGCAATTGCCATAGTGTTAATTATGCTAATAGTTGCAAAGAAGCGTATGGAACGCAATGAACCTGTATTTGGTTGGAAAAGAAAGCAGTTTATTGAGGAGCAAAAAAACGGTGACTCTATAACTACATCATCTAGTACGACTAATAAAAGTGTTCCAACAAAAGAAGACCGCGAACATGAATCAATTATTGATCTATTAGAACTTAAAAAAATCGAACACTGTGTTGTAGAGCGTGAACGTAATGAGCATCTTGTTGTATTAAGCGCAGACTTTGTAAACTTTCATTTACTACAGGACCGTGAACGTATAGCAATTTTAGAGGGTTATCAACAACTTTTTAACGTTATTAACTTTCCTGTTCATTTGCAAGCACAAGCAGTTAGGCAAGATTTTTCAAAGGATCGTAATAGGTTTGAAAAGAATTTGAGTCGTGTTAACGAACATGCTGCTAATTACAACCGAGATGTCTTAGACCATATTCAAACCGTAACAGAAAAGAATTTCCGTATTACACTTCGTATTTATTACATTGTGAAATATATTTACGAACCGTCAAAACTAGCAAAACTAAACAAAGCTCAAAGAGAAAAGAATATTATCGACAATATCGGTTTGCGTGCTGAAATTGTTAGAAGGGCACTACGTCGAGCAAAAGTAGATGCTACTATTCTTAATTCTGTTGAGGCAGCGGAAGTTTTAAAACGTGCATTGAATCGTGACCGTATTGTTTTACATCCTATAGAGGATATTCAGGAAAAAGAAAAAATGAATGCATTTGTAACGATGGACTTTTCTACAATTCCTGATTTTGAAAACTTTGTAAATAATGTAGAGGAGGCGTTGGATCTTGTTGGGGTTGCTGAATAAAAGAAAAAAGAATAAAGAAGCTGCTGATACCAATAAGCGAGATTTCAAAAAAACTGTTCCTCCGAAAGCAGTAACAGGAGAACATAATGTTGTAGAGCCTACTCTAATCGATAATATTTCGAATGAAGGTATTAAATTTCATGCGGATTATTTTGAACAGCAAACAGCATTAGGGACAAAAAAGTTTGGAAGATCATTTTATGTCAAGCCTAGCGGTTACCCATCAAATGTTCGTATAAATTGGCTAGAAGGATTATTTACAGGGGATGATATGGATGTTTCAGTTCATATCGAACCATATGACCGTACTGATGCTGTTCGTAAATTAAAGGATAAAGCCGATGAATACGAAGCAGTTATGTACTCGGCCGAAAAACAAAATGACATGAATAAAATTGAAGCAGTACGTCAAAATTATTGGGATGCTAAAGGGTTACGTGATGAAATTCGTAATAATTCTAATGGCTTATTTTATGTAAGTATATCTGCTACCGTGTACGCGGATAGTTTAACTGAGTTAAATGATAAGAGCGTAGCAATTGAGCGGGAATTATCTGGTGAATCAATTGAATTAGTGAATGCTTTTGATCGACAACGTGAAGGTTGGTTATCTACTTTACCACTGGGTTCAAATTATTTAAAAAAATCTTATCGAAACCTAGATCGAAATTCTTTAACAGCAATATTTCCTCATATGTCTTCCAAACTCAATCATGACGGCGGTATGCCTATAGGAATTTACCGTAGAGAGTATGTTTATTTTAATAACTTTGATAAGAAACTTACAAATTATAATCTCGGGATTTTTGGTGAATCTGGCGCCGGTAAAGGAGTTTTCGTTAAACAACTTATTGGCCGTGGTTTTATGGATGGTATTGAGAAAGTGGTTATTATGGATGTCGAACCAGAGTATGTAGGCTTGACATATGCACTTGGTGGAATTGTAGTTGATCTACGCAGCGATTCCGTTGAAATCGGTAGTAAGATTAATCCTTTAGATATTTATGTAGAAAAAGAGATTGTTAATCGTTATCAAGCTGATGAATATGTGGTTGAACGAGTAAATGTTAATGAAAAAGTAAAAGAAGCAATTGAATTTTTTAAAGTAATGAAAGAGTCTGCTTCACATGATAAACCTCATTTAACACCTTACGAATTAAACGCATTAGACCGTATTTTATTAAAGCTTTATAAAGAAGGATGTAAGATAACTGATGAACCTGAATCCCTTTATGAATACGTAGATGAAGTTGGTGATAATGGACAGATAAAATATATCAAAAAATATAAAAGAATGCCTCAGATTTCAGATGTCGATCGAGAAGTGAAAAAATTAATACATGAGCAGGGCGAAAAAGGCCTTGAAGATTTAGAAAGTGTTATTGCTTTATTTGTCAAAGGTCGTGCTTATGGTATGTTCGATTGTCAAACACAAATTTATGATAAAAATGGCTTATTATTACCTGAAGAAATGCTTGATAAAGCACAAATTGTGAATTTTAATATTTCTAATTTAAGTAAATCAGGAATTGAAAGACCATTAGCACAGCACGTATTAATGACTTGGATTTGGAACCGGTTTATTGTAAATGACCCAAAACCGAAGAAGCGAGTTATACAGGATGAGGCATGGATGATGTTGGAATATCCGTCCATGATAAAATTCTTCAAAACACTTTCAGCACGTGGGCGTAAGTGGAATGTATCTTTGACTCTAGTATCTCAACGGTATGAAATGTTTGACAGAACCAAAGAGGCTCAAGACGTAGTAGCACAACTTCATTCATGTGCATTTATGAAACAACCTGACCAGGATGTTGAGCCTATTTTAAGAACATTCCGTTTCTCTGAAGAAGTGGGTCGTATGATACGAACCGCTGATACAGGGGAAGTAATATTAAAGGCTGGTAAGGAGATTGTTTCATTTCAAAGTACGCCTACTCCTAGTGAGTGGAAATACATCAACACTAATCAAAACATATCTGTGGATTCATTAGTGGGGAGTGGTTAAATGAAAAAAGCACAATTGCTTCTTTTATTTTTAATCATGTTTTTATTTCTAAGTCCAATCGCTACATTTGCAAATACAGATTCTAACGGTATTGATACAGGATACTCATTGGGCGCTTTTGAGTGTGGGAAGCCGTTGATTTCAGAAGATGTAGATAAGGAGATTGAGAACTACAAAGAAAACGATGCTAACATGGCGGAGAAATTTTTAACAAGCCAAGTTCAAAATCTTTTCCATATTGGACCAATTAATGGTATGTCCACGTTAGTTTTTGGTAACCCATATTGTATTTGGGCGGGTAAGGATGCAAAAATGTCCGCAGATGGTGTATTTACACTTGACGAACGCGAAAAAATTATTGAGCCATTATTAAAGCTTTTCGGCTCTGCATTTTTTTTAATACTAACTCTATCAATGTTAATCACAGGTTTAAAAACAATGGGTAATAGTGTTCGAGGACAAGCAATGGATGAGTTTTGGAATGACGCTAAAATGTGGTTTGTGGCATTATTTTTAGCATTCTTCTACAATGACTGGACCAATTGGCTATTCCAAATAAATGCTGCGATAGTGTTAGAAATTCGTGACTTAGTTAAAGCAAGTACAGATAATCTAGATAATATATCAGCCATGAGTTCTATAAGCGATTTTATTCCTGGTCTAATGGGATCCTTCCTAATCGTAGCGTTGGGTGAATGGGTTTTAGCAGGAATATTAAATGTAGTATACCTTGCTCGAAAAGTAATTATTTTATTATTGCTAGTTATGGGATTTGTTGCTATTTATAGTCTGATGTTTGCTAAAGCAAGAGCTTTCTTTGGGAATTGGTTCCGAGAAATTGTAGGCAATGTATTTTTACAGTCTATTCATGCAATAGTATTTTACGCAATGATTATGTTTACAACGTTAGGCGCCAGCCCATTTTTCAAAATAGGGTTAATGATCATGTTTATCCCCGTATCAGGGATGATCTCAAAATGGTTGAATATTGGTGATAGCTCTTCGAAACTTGGTTCTGCTCTAACGATGGTTGGATTGGGAGGAATCACTTCAACTATGATGTTAGCGTCTCAAGCTAAGAGTGTTATGTATGGTGGTTCAATGACTAGCAGCGGAGGACTATATAACAGTAATTCGTCTAATAGTTCTGGAGGTGAGTCACTAGCAAATTTAGCATCGAGTATTTCAAATGATAGTGCAAGCACTTCTATATCATCTAACGCCGCTGGAACAAACTCTTCATTGTTTAATATGGCAAAGGACACTGGTTCTAAACTAGGCACTATTGTAGGCGGAGGAGCCGGTGTAGTTGCAGGGCCAATGGGAGCTCTTATGGGAGCGAAATTAGGTGGAGCTGTTGGCGGAGGACTTGTTCAAGCCGGTCGTAATATGAGTGTTGGTATGAGTAACATTCATTCAAATATCTCTCAAGCACGAAAATTCAGTAATGAAAACGGTTCTGGATTCAAAGCTTTGTTTAGTAGGAACGGGAACTTTGATTCATTAAACGCCCGTCGTCAAACAATGGGGAATTTCGGTGAATCTTTAGGTGTAATGCTTGCAGGGCAAAGAGGAGCTACTTTAGGAAGAAGTGCAGGATTTGCTTTGAGTGGCGTTTCCCGTCAACGTTTAGCTTCTGAAATGTCTTCTTCTTTTAATATGAGAAATTCATCTGGAAACTTACAGCCTACAACATTTAGTGCATTATCACAAAAATATCCCAATGCTGATGTGAAGTGGATGCAAACCAATCAAGGTAGTGCCTTCTATGTGAATTCAAGTGAAGGTTGGAAACAGGTTGGTCTTACTGGAGCAGCTGATTCTTCTTTAAATGCAGGTCAAGCGCGAGTTATGGATTATAAACTTGCTGATCCAGCATTGAATTACGAATATCAACCGAATGGCACATACAAATCATTATCTCAATTGTCTGAAGCAACTGTTTCAGGGGCTGTAAATACATCGTCTGTAACATCTGCATCATCTTATGCTAACGCTTCCGCTTCTTCTGTTCCTTCATTTGAAGAGGCAATGAAAGGTGGTCATATAGCTTCACCATTAGGCACTTCTATTAATGGTTCGGTTTCGGCTGAAGCTATAACATCAAACATTTCATCATCTAATGATTCTATTTCAATTACTCAACCATCAGTTGGTCAGACAGTTGGGGAATCGGTAAATATGTCAAATACATCAACAAGCATTCAAAGTATGGCAAATGTAAGCGGAATGTCCAGTACTTCGATGAGTGATAGTGTCATCACTGGGAACTCAATGGGGAATAATTCTCAGACATCAGCTGATTTTACTGGTAGTGATGCCTTAAATTCATTACCTCCTCAAACTGTTCAAGGCAGCGAATCTCGTAATCAAAAAATGGAAACTGTCGGACTTCAAGGTTCTACATCGTCTGTTATGAGGAAATCGGAGGCTTATATTGTTAATACTGGGGAATCAAATTTAGCTCTGAACCCTAAAACAGTTGAACAGGTTGCATCTTCCAAAGCAATTCAACATCAAGACGCTGGATTTAATGCAAAAAAGGTTAATCCTGATGCGTATGTTTACCATAATGTTTCAGGCGCTGATACTCGAACAACTTCAGATAAAGCAGCAGATTCTGTTCAAAGTATGGGGAAAATATCAGGTACATGGAAAGAAAAAGCACAAAAACAATCTCGTTCAGAGCGAGTTAAAAAAATCGTCTAGTAAAGGAGGGACAACGTGTGAAAACTTGTTTGCGATTGCTACTTGTCTTTCTCATTTTGGTCCCTTCTTTATTCTTAAATGTTTCAATAGCCAATGCAAATATCGAAAAGGATGAATCAGATTCACAGAAAGCATGTGAAGGAGCATTAAAGGATAAAGAAACAAAGGATAAAGTGGACGATTTTCGAGATGAACGAGCAACGCTAGTTGAAGAATATAGCCTTGATTTAGTTGAATTGGCATTCAATGCTATTAACATTAACACACTAAATCAATTAATCTTTGGTAATCCTTATTGTATTTGGTTTGAGAGCGAAGAAGAGGCTCCCGATTTAACATATGGATTATTTCCAACATCAATAAAAGAAAATGCAATAGATCCTATTTTTAATATTATGACAAGCATATTTGTTTTACTTTTTTGTCTATCCATTTTAATTAGCGGAGTAAAAATGATGTACTCTAATACATTTGCTAAGAGATTTAATATAGGCGAAGAATTATACATGTATTTTGTCAGCGCAGTAATGCTAATGTGCTATTGGATGGGTGTAGATTATATCTTTAAGATGAATCATGCCATAGTGACTGCAGTTACAGAATTACTTGAAAGTCAAGGTATGAAATTGGGGAGTTTAAGTCTCATTGCATCTCAAGACGAATTTCAATTCACTGATATTATAGTATTGTTTACAGAATGGGTAATGTTATTGTTCTTAAACGTTGTGTACATGTTCCGACTGTTTGTCATTACTGTACTATTAATGGTAGGCGGGTTAGCAATAATAGGTTTGCTATTTGAGAGAACAAGAAAGTATTTCAGAATGTGGTTAATTGATTTTATTGGTGCAGTTTTTATGCAAAGTATACATGCAATTTATTTTGCAGTGGTTATTATGTTTATAAATCTAAATACATTAGAACTCTTCTTTAAAATGGTTTTATTGTTCTTATTCTTACCAATTAGTTCAATGTTATTGAGTATTATGGGTATGTCCACCGCTACGATGGCTGTCCGTGGTGCACAGAATATGGCAAATTCGGCTGCTGTACTTGTAAGAGCAAGACAACGTATAAAAGGAAAGTCTGGTAATGCTAAACACGCTGGCGGGAAAACTGCAATTTCAACATTAGCAGAAGGGGCCAACTCTAATTCCTGGAATAAATTTAAAGCAGGTGCTCAATTTACAGGAGCAGTTATGGGTAGTACAGCAGGTATGGTGATAGGTGGAGGAGGCGCTGCACTTGGAGGTTCTATAGGGTCTAAGATGATGGGTAGTACACTTCAAGCTCCTAGAAATATTGCAGCTGGTGTTAAAGGGGTTATGGATACAAGAAGTAAAGTAAATGATAAATTTCTAAACTTAAACAACATATCTGACAAACGCCAATATTTCGGTTCTATGGGAGAATCTATTGGAGCAATGTTTGGCCAAGGACAGATTGGTAGAAAAATTGGTTTTAAATTAAGTGGAGTTAGTACAAACAGAGTGTTAAATTCAAGCGAACTAGGTGGATTAGGCTCAGTAACATTAAGTGATATTGTCACGAAATATCCTGAAGCAAAAGTTCAATTTCAACAAACAAATGAAGGTAGTGGCTTCTATTTAAACGATGCCGGTAATATGAAACTAATTTCTCCAATTGGTGAAGCAGATACTGGATTAATAACAGGTATGACGCGAACAGTCGATTTCATGCCGACAGATGAATCAAGTAAAATGGCTTCCGGTGGCAATTTACCGAATAATCAATTGTATACACAGGTTAGTGACGCGATGTTAGCGGATAGCAGCGGTAACTCCTTTGTAGATAGTGGATTTAATACTAGCCAATGGCAACCTGAACAACACTGTAACGTAGGTAATTTGCCATCACCAATTCATCCTTTAGAAAATGATTCTCCGTTTAATTCTTCTAATAATTCAAACGAAACGGGGGGTGGGGCATAGTGAGTAATTCAGATAATAACAATAAGAGTACAGATATTGGTAAAGGTGCAATAGATAATTCCGTTAATGCTGGGAAAAAGGGTATGGGTTTATTAAGAGGAGCCAAAAAGCTTGGTAAGTTTGCTAAGGTTCTAAAATCCATACTTTCGAAAGTTTTAGGAAGCTGTATAAAATGGCTTTTAGGATTACTTGGCCCTTATGTGATACTAGCGATTGTTTTAATAGTTTTATTAATGATAGTACTTGATAGTGTTGTTAGTTTTGATTTATTCCAAAAAGCCTCTTCTCGAACTGATACTGAAGTAGTATTTGATAATGCAGTTAAAGAGGTTTTTGAATTAAGGTTAGAAGCGGGACCAGCAGAAATAAGAGATAGGCTTCGCAGTACACAATCTGAATTTCCATATCCTCCAGTTTCCGAACCCTGGTTGTATCAAGTGGGAGATTTGCTGAAGCAAAGCATTGCTATACCTACTATCCATCATTATTTTAGAAATATTGAACATGAGAATTATAAAGCTTGGCACGAACAATATAAAGATTACACCGCTGATAATATGGATAATTTGTTAGGTAAGTTTATAAAAATAATTGATAAAGAAATGGCTTATTATTTTGAGGGATCACCAAATTATAAACCAATTTTCGTTAATGGGACTTCACCTATTGATGAATACGTTGATATTACAACTACTACAACATGTACTTACACTGATGATGAAGGGAATACGACGGTAACAGTTTCTGGGCCTACGACTACACACGAAAAAGTTTCCCATGAAATTATCACGGAAGTTCAATTAGGTTATTTAAAGGCTACCATACCTTATAAGGTTGAACACAAGATTGTAGATAGCACATCGTCTAGTGGGAATTGTGTTAGTGATATTACAACTGAAACAAATTTATATATTATTGATGACGGATCTCCTCCCGCTATAGAACTTCTTGCAGAGGAATTAGTAAAAATATTAGTTTCTACTTCTGAAGAAGGTGAACACACTAAATTAGTTCAGGTTCAAGACTTAGAATATTCAATTGATTTAGGTCAAGAAATTGATGAGCGATTCCCTAAACCTGATATTGATTATGAAGGTTTAAAAAAGTGCTACTTTAAAAACAAATCGATTGAACCATGTATAGGGGAATTCGTTTTAGGTGGATCATTGGGTGATTATGATTTAGCTAGTGGTTGGTACCCATCAGAATATGAATCTATTTATAAAGCTGCTGCTGACCATTGTGGTATTGACTGGTTTATCCTAGCAGCAGTACATGGACAAGAAACAAGCTTTAGTAGTAATCCTGTAGCAACCGATCCGACAAAGGGTTCAATGAATTCTGATGGAGAATACATTGGCGCACTTGGTCATTTCCAATTTATGCCATTAACTTGGGTTGGATGGGCAGCCAGAAACGATTTTCCGACGAGTAGTAAAGGTAATATCTATGGTGACATTTCCTTTATTACAGTCCCAGCTAACATTAAAAAATACGGTGGTCGCGGTAAAGATGGAAATGGTGATGGTGTGGCAAGCCCTTGGGATTTAACGGATGCCGCATATGCAGCTGCTTGTTATATAAAATCAATAGGTTATCAAAAAGGAAATACTACTTCTATTAAAACCGCTTTAGCTAAATACAACGGTGGTAATATTGCTTGGCAGAGTGGTTCGGCTCAAAAATATGCAGATGAAGTTTATAATAATGGCAAGCAATTTGAACTAGGTGTTGATTCTCCAATTAGCGTAGCGCCTGGTGAAATTACTTATCCTACAACAGGAAGTATTACTTCGCCTTATGGCTCACGATGGGGAGCGTTCCATTACGGTGTAGATATTGGAGCAAATGGCAGGTCAAACGTACCGATTGTATCTGTTGCTGACGGTGTAGTATCGTATGTTGGACCGTTGAGTACTTACGGAAATATAGTGAGGGTTCAGCATAATATAGACGGCTTCGTATTCGAAACTTTATATGCGCATTTAGCAACTTACAAGGTGAAAAAAGGTCAAACAGTTAAGAAAGGACAACAAATAGCGATAATGGGTAATACAGGAAATTCTACAGGTCCCCATTTACACTTCGAGATACATGTTCCTAAATTTGTAAAACAAGCAACTAACCCAAGAAATCCGATGCAATATATTCCTACCCCACCATTAAAATAGAGGGTGCTTAAAATGCGAGAAATAAAAGAAGCAGTATGGTTAGCAGTACGAGATAACATTATAAAAAAGGTATGGTTTAAAGTGCTATCGGCCTTATTTATATTTATAGTAGGTTTTGGATTATACAAAGCCTACTTTTCACCAAAAATTACTAAGGGTGAAATAGGTAATGAGAGTATTTGGAATGAATTTGACAAGCTTTCCTCTGAATTTGAAAGAAAGTCAAAAACACTGGATGGTGTAGAAGATGTGGAGAATCCTGTTTCTTCAATAGATGGAAGTAAATTGGAAACTGTTATTAATGAATTCTTTTATACAGCTAATAAGAATAATGCAGATTTATTTATTTCAACAATACATCCTGACCAAGTCAATACAGATTTTGCTAGTTTTCATTTAAAAGAAAGATTTAATAAAATTGATGAAGCAATGAGCAGAATATCAAGAAATGGCCAAATAGAAAAAGTTAATGTTGTTAGGAGTTTATGGGTATTAGAATCTAAAGCCGTTCGTGTAGTACTTGACGTTTATTATAAGGATCTAGATAACCCAATCCGTATGAATTTAATTACTAAAAGAGTAGAGCAATATCATACTCACTCTAATGAAGAAGAAGAAATAGACATACCGTATGTTTCTTCATCTGTTTGGGATATTATCGAAATGATTGAAGAAAAGTAGGTGAAATATGTTAGATCATATCGATGCAACTGAGCCGATATTGGTTGCCATTTACTATATACAGTTAGTATTTGTATTTGTTTGTGGTGTTGGTTTTCTATTTGGTATTTTTATGTTCATCTATGCATTTAAAAATCCTCATAAAAAAAGATTAGCATATGTTTTAACAGTGTTTATGCCAATTGGATTATTATGCGTTATACACGGTCCTGTTCTTCTACTGTATTACGTTTACAATAAACCAGCTACTCCAGATGCAGAGTTAGGTTTAATGTTATTTGTACCATCTCTTGAAGTAGCTGGTGCTAAACTTTATGAAGGTATTGTTAGGGTAACTCAGCCTTTATTAGTGGCAGTATTTCTAATTGGTGTAGCAGTTCTACACCATGCTAGTCGGATTCCAGGTAGGAAACGAATAGGATATGGCATATTTTTGGGCGTACCATTCCTTTGGTGTCTTATGAAAATTGGGCCAAACATTATCAAGATATTAACAACATGATTTAAAAGGTTATTTCCTTAAATTCAGGAAATAACCTTTATTTGTAATTATATGTAGCAGTAAAAAATGTTTTCTGCTACAATTATATTATGGAAAGAGTAAATGAACCAATTAAATTAATCTACCACATGGTATTTGTAACACGATATAAACGAACTGTCTTTGACGATAAAGAATCAGCAGAAATAGTGAAAGCTGCATTATTGAAAATAAATGGAAAGGGTATATTACAAATTAAATCTTTGGAAATGGGAGATTGTTTTGTCAAATTAGTCTGTGATAGCGAACCTTCTAGGAGTCCAAACCAAATAGTCTCAATCCTCAAACGAGCAAGTTATCAAGCTTTACTTGAAAAAATGCCACAATTAAATTCGTTATGGGCTAGAAGTATAATTTTGCGTACTTATCCAATTTCCGAAAATGAATTAAATAGTTTTTTAATGTCTATAAAAAGGAGGGGGTAAGGTAATGAAAACATATAGTGAAATTGTAGAAAAATTAAGGAAACCCTTCCCCCCTGGCACTGTTAAAATAAGTACTGATGGAACCAGAGGCCATATTCCAGTACAAGTATACATGTCGCGGTTAGAGGATGCAGCAGAATCCCAATGGCATTGGAGAATCATTGGAGAACCATTTATAAACTACGATAAACATTTTGTAATAGTTAAGGGAGAAATAACACTTGTAGATGCAATTAGGCAAGGCTTGGGAATTGCGAAACTCACTAAAGCTGACACTACTTCCATTAAAAATGCTTTAATGACTGCTGAATCGGAGGCATTTAGAGATGCGTGTGATAAGTTTAAAATGGGATGGATTGATTTAGCTCCATATAGGGAGTGGGCTTTGAATCCAGGAATTAATTTGCCCCGCAATTCGTTAATAACTGAAACATCAACAATTGAAAATTATGATCCTAATATTCATAGCGTAATGCCTGCCAGCAACCGCACCTGCTTAAAATGCCAAAAACAATTGAGTCAAAAAGAGGAACTTTTATTAAGTATGAATGGTATTAAATTTGCTTATTGTAAGGAACATGTGCCTAAACAATTAGTAAAAAAGCAAATTTGAACTAAAAGTAGATATTATAACAGCGAATTGTTAACCTATCTTATGTTATGGACAAAGATTATGCACAATGATTAATAAAAGGAAATTGTTACAGTAAAAAGAAGAGGAATAGATAATAGAAGTCTTTTATAAGAGAACAGTAGGGAGATATTTAATGTCAGATATAACTTTAGGGGTTTATGATGGTCATTTAACTAAGTTTGAAAAAAAATCAATAGATGGATATATTGGTTCTTATCTATTAGCATTGGGCTTTTCTGATAAGAATGAGTCTATTGGTGAACTATTCATAACCTTTGAGGTAATTGGATATGGAGTGGAAGGTTTTGATGGAGGGATTGATATTTCATATCAAGTAATATACTTTCAAGACCCAGACAATAAAGAAGAATATTTAGATGATTCCGAAGCTTTCGTTTATGTTTTTTCAAACTATGGAAGAGATATAATGGATATAGTTAACTTAGCTTATGATGCTTTAGATGATTTTTATACAAACGGTACTCCATTGGGGGAATTTGCTAATCATTTCAAATAAATAACCATAACTCTAAGGAATTATTAAAAGATTTTTAATATATGGTGGTGAAAGAATGGTGCAACAAAGCAATGTGATAATTGACCCGACAAAAGAATCTTACAGCTTCAGATTTAGTAATCATGATTGTTATAAGCTTGCTACAGGAAGATGCACATTTGAACTATCAGATGAGGAATTTGGGCAAGAAAAAGCTAAGTGCAATTCACCGTATATGTATGAAGCCAGTGTCACCTATTGTCGTGAACTATTAGAAATGATGAAGGTAGGGGGCTCTCTATCGGCAACCACTTCAACAGGTATTAGAGCTGAAATAAAAAAGTGCGGTCACATTCAATTTAATGACGGACAACATCGTTCGTGTATCGCAAAGAAAAACAGATTACCAGAGTTGTATTTTGATAAATTAGATGATGACGTAGGCTCTTTGTGCCAATCTTGTCGCCTTGAAAAAGTAGAAGCGCAAAGACAAAATAGATTTTTAGATATGCTTAAAAATACAAGAAAACATAACATTGAAGAGGCTATTCATTTTTATATCACTGATGAGAAATTATAGAAAACCCTATGTTAATAGAGAGGTTAATTATGTTTCCTAAAAGATTAAAGAAAGTAAAAGTCGATATTAAGGACTTTTCGAAATTAGAATTGATTTCTATGTAAAGATTAAAAAGAAGGTGTATTCTAGATGGAATTCTCTGAGGAAAAAATTTATAAAATAGTTTCAGACTATTATAAAAACAAAGGTCTAACTAAACAGGAGTTTAGTAATCGTTTGCGAGCTATCAATATGTTGGTAATCAAAGAACTACCAATGAGCGAAGCTATTTATTGGTTGTCTAAGTATGAAAATGATTATTTTGAAGATGCAGAAACAAGGAATAAATTGAAAGCTAGACATAGGGCACAACTAAACGCAATTTTGAAGAAGTTAGGACTTAAAAGTACTAAAGAAGGTTTAATAATGATTGTATGAGTATTTAAACATCATGTATCCAAATACAGAACAAGAATCTGATTGGGAGTTTATTTGGATAGAATGAATCGAATAAAATAGAACCATTACAAAATACATAATTAGTAGTGGGAAGAGTATTTGAAAATGGGAAAGTGCTACTGGTATCAATGAATATTAAAACTTCTTATCTTGTTTATGGAAGGTGACCTATGGATGATAATGAATATCGTACACATTTAATAGTAAAAGCTTATGAATTCGCGGAAAAGATTCCTTCTATATGTATCACTTCTGAAAATTGGTCATTAACTACTAATAATGGTGATTTTGAGTTGAAACATGGTAATATTCTTATCTTGTCTGTAACTAATAAAAGTACAAATTTAGATTCAAATGTTTCCAGATCCAATCAGCTCCCCTATTTTGTAGAACAGTGGCTAATAAATCAGGGGTCCCTACACTAAATTATAAATGAAAGAAGAGATAAAATGATAAAGAAAAGTGGAGAGACAATTATTCCTGATTTTATTGAAGAGGAATTTATTTCTGCAATGGACAGATATTTTAGTAACAAATATGTTTATCCTAGTAATGAAGATTGTGTTAAAATAACTAGAATATCCCAAAGTGAAGAAAGAGAAAGAGGATATGATGGCATAATTACATCTATTATCCCTTTCTATGTTCAATTTAAAAGATCAAATTTTCTAACCCCCAAATCCTCTTCTAAATTAATTAAGGATAGAGAAAGTGTTTCGCTAAAGACACAAAAAGGGGTGTATTATTTCCCCCTACACAAAAATGAGCTAGAATTTAATCAACATAATACTATGTACAAATTAGCAAATGATTCTTACTTTAAAAAGAAAGTTTTTTATGCTGCTCCTTTGTTTTTTAGAAAGGGGCAATTAGATGAAGTTCGTAGTGGGAGTGGGAATGATTATGCATACAGATATCAACCAATAGAAATTTATGATTTTCAAATAAAATCAAAATTTTACCAAAATAGAATTCCTATGTTTAAGAATGTTATAACTATCCCTCCTCACAAGATAGTAAATAGAGGTTCTGAATCTCATATTTATAGCTATACAAAAGAAGGGGAAGTTTGTTTTCATAGTGATCCTGAAAAGTACCCAGAAGATTTTAATCCTCAAAATTTATGGGATTTTTTATCATCACTTAACAATGAAGAGGAAATTACAGATCTGGAAAAGTTCACAAATCATTTAATGAATATCTTGCCAGATATATTTGGACTGAAGTCAAATACACCAAAATTTAAAAGTCTGCTTATTACCTCTTTAAATCGATCATTGAATTTCGAAATTCAAAATGAAAGTTTAACGATTGAAAAACTGTTGGAATCTTTGACACCATTAGATAAGTTGGTTATTTTTGAGGATGTGTTAAAACAACATTTTAACATACATCAATACGTAAGATACACTGTACTAGAACTAATTTAATAAACAAATAAAATGGATATAATTACAATGTATATAGACAATCCAGACTGTTTGTACTATAATAGAGATAATTTAATGAACGAACTAAAGGAAGAACCTTTAACGTCTAGGAAACTAACGTTTTAGGTTCTTTTTTTATTTTGAGGGGGCTATTTATATTGATTAAAAATAAAACATTTAAAGTAGTTGGAGTCCAAATGATTCCTAAAGACAGTGTTGGTAAAATGCAAATGGTTCAAAAAATTGCAGATAAAGAAATTTTACAATCATACAACTTATTCGAAAAACTTATACGGCCTGTAAATAAAGATTTTGAGGAATACTTAAGATATGAGGAAAGTAAAAGTAAATCAACAAGGAAATTCATGATTGTTGGATTAATGGATTTAGAGTCAAAAGGAGATGTTTCTGGAAGAATTATATTTAACCCTAGCTTGTTTTTAAGCATGGACGTTATGGACGAATTAAAATCACTTGTTAGAACGGCTCACTAGGTGTTCATTAATGAGAAAACCTAAAATGTATTTTGCAATTCATTGTCGAAGCAGCATTTGGTTAAGGAGAAGTATACAATTCTTTAAGGGAATAATACTGATTTCAACGTTTTCCATTCTTATAAGCACAAATCACAGTTATCTTGTTATTGCGCTAATACTATTTATAATCTTTTTCATTGTAAAAATAATTCCAATACCACATCAAGATTCAATTGAGGTTTATTTTGATCGTTTAATTTATAAAACCAAGATTAAAGATGTGGAAGTATATTTTAATCATATAGCTTTTATTGATCAAGATGTGGTAGAAGCGCATGAAGGTGATACTTATTACAAAACCATAGAATTTTTAGACGAATCGATGGCGTCTATACTGTATATCGAGGCAAGAGGCTACTCATATGATGGACTAGTAGTGCTGTGTAATAGGATATATTCAGTTAATCAAGAATTTTCAACTTCAGAAAACACCTCAAGAAGTATTTTCAATCTTGATAATGATAAGCAAGAGGTAATTTAAGACGAGTTAGAAAGTAGGAGATGTGATGAATTCTGTATTATTAATTGGAACAATCGGTTTAGGGATAATTTCTATAGGAAGTGTGATTCTTTGTTATAAATCATACAGAGAACACACTTTAAAAAATTCTGCTGATTATCTTGATAATGAACCTTCAATATTAGAAGGACTTAAAAAGGAAAATTGTGATGTAGAGGAAAGCTCATTTAGGAAAGCAGTAACTTCTTTTGATAGGAGTGAGCATGACACCGAGGGGGAATTTAAGCCAACAGATAGTTTACTAAGAAAAGCAATAGCTTCTTCTAATAGAAATGATGATGAAGAGAAAGTTTTGAAATCTAGTAGTTCATTAAGAAATGCTGCTGTTTCATTCAACAAAAGAGAGCGCGAAAAAGGTAGAAGCAATAGTAATGAAGGATGGAATACGACACCTAATAATAATTTGTTTGCGACATCATATTTAAATGATACGACAAATGAACATTGTAACAAAGGAGGCTCAACTTTCGATAGTGGAGCTTCTGATTTCGGAAGTAATGTATCTTC
Source organism: Lysinibacillus sp. UGB7 (assembly GCF_049058285.1). Classification (NCBI taxonomy): domain Bacteria; kingdom Bacillati; phylum Bacillota; class Bacilli; order Caryophanales; family Bacillaceae; genus Lysinibacillus; species Lysinibacillus sp. UGB7. Next base: position 16,809 of record NZ_JBMGUV010000033.1, on the reverse strand, counting down.
TTCCAATGATTCAATGTTTTCATCTAGTAACGATAGTAGCAGCAGTTATTCAGGAGGAGGGGATTCTGGTGGTGGAGGATACGACTAATTAATACCTAATTGCTGCACCGCGTCCGGACAATGCAAGGTTCCAGCTTTTCTCTGGTCCACTGGTTACACCAGGCACTGCAGCTTTAATTGTTTTACGTAATCAGCTGGATGTAGATGACGAGGTTGCATTATTAGCTATTAGTGAAATAACAAATTAATAGCATTATTCAACTAACGGATGTTTAGTTGAATAATGCTCATTTAATTGGATCAAACTTTTTTATAAAAATTTCATACTTAGTTAGAAATATTAACTCCATTTTGAACAATCTTTTTTCGAAATGAAAATTTTCCATTCAGCTGATAAATAAAGGTTGAAAGGGATTTTTAATCAATCTTTATTCTAAAGCTACAATATTTCCTTAAAATGGGAAAGATAATAATTTGAATAATACAAAATTTGAAGCGAAGCTTCTTAATAGTGTTTTTTCTTAATTTTCTATGTAAAGACAATATTAAGAATAATTAGTTCAATCATATCAACCACTAAAAACGTTCCTTTTCAGTGGTTGATAAGGATGGTATAATTGTATTAGTAAATATTACTTATTTAATAAAATAATTCTATATAATAATTATCTATACAATAGTGGGGTGAAAAGGTATGAATGGTTTAATTAAGGCAAATCAGATATTTGGTCATTGGAGAGTTTTAGGTGAGTCAAAAGATAACCCTTTATCAGAAGAGATAAAGTACTACAGATGTAGATGTACTTGTGGTAAAGAGAAAGATATTAGAGCGGAATCACTAATAAATAAAATATCTACCTCGTGTGGATGTAAAAGACAAAAACGACGGAAAGAACTCAATGTTGGTGCAACATTCGGGAGTTGGAAAATTGTTAATTCTACATTCAATAGTACTAAAAATGATATGTATTATTATTGCGATTGTAAAAGGTGTGGATCGAAAGTAAAAGGGTACCATTCTGAATTATATAGACTTATGAAGGATACTTGTTCATGCAATTTTGGCTCTGAAGGTTTTAGGAAAGGGAGCAAGTTTGGAAATTGGATAATTGTAGGACTTGGAAAAAAAATCGCAAAGAAATCTGCCGATAGATACTATCTTTGTAAATGTGATTGTGGAACAATGCGCGAAGTTGTCGATAGTAGTTTAAGAAAAATGTTATCTACTTCATGTGGATGTTCAAGAGTTAACTCCCAAAAAAAGGTGATTTCTCTTATAGGATGGTCAAATCCGCTGCCATTTTTAAGTGATATTAATGGAAATTGGAGAGTTATTCATAAGGATATTGCAAATGAAAAGAAGATATATGAATGTATGGGATGTAAAATTAAAATAGAAGTCAAATTAGGGGCAACTCAAAAGAAGTGCCCTATCTGTTCTCATTCAAAACCTATAGATAAAGAGAAATTGATGCAAATAATATATGAAGAACATAATTTAATAGATAATGATGTAGAAAAATTTTATTTTGTAATTTGTCTAATAACAGAGAAAGGCTACTTGAAATATGTTCTATCTGATGGAACGAAAGAATATGAAGGGGATTTAGTCCTATCGCGAAAAAGAAAAAGAAAAAAAGGAAACCCTCAGAAAAATAGTCCTATTATTCCAAGAAAAGTTTCGAAAATAATAGATGAATTAAAATTAACCTATGATGATGAATATATTATTGAACATAAGAACGAGTTACATCCCTTATTAAGTGATATAGGGGATTGGGAACTAGCAAAGGTTTTACTTCAAGGATACTATTTTGAAGACATCATAGTTGAAAATGACATATATAAATAAGTAGAAACTCTACAAATTAAATGGGAAGGAAATTGAAGGTACAAAGTTTAGAAGTTGGAGGAATCATCAATATATTATTTATACAAAAAAGGGAGAGGCATAAAGTTGAGTGTAGTTAAGGAAAATCAAATGTTTGGAAACTGGAAAGTCCTGGGCGAATCTGAAAGAAATAAAACGTTAAAAAATAACAGATATTATAAATGTAGATGTAGTTGTGGTGTAGAAAAAGATGTGAGGTTAGAATCCTTAACTAATGGTTTTTCTACTTCTTGTGGATGCAGACGGCAAAAAAGACGAAAAGAATTAAATACAGGAGCTGAATTTGGAAGTTGGCAAATTGTTGATTCTAAATTAAATAGTTTAAAAAATGATATGTATTATTACCTTGAGTGTAGACAGTGCGAGGAGAGAATAGAAGGTTATCATTTAGAATTATATAAACTAATGAAAAAAACTTGCTCTTGTAATCTAGGTCCTCAAGGATTTAAAAAAGGGACAAGGTATGGAAACTGGGTAATTCAATGTCCTGGGAAAAAAAGTAGTAATAAAGCGGGGGATAAATACTATCTTTGTAAATGTGATTGTGGAACTTTACGTGAGGTGGTAGATAGTAGTTTAAGAAAATTACTTTCAACTTCATGTGGATGTTCAAGGGTAAATTCACAAAAAAAAGTTATTTCAGTTTTAGGTAGGTTTAATCCTAGCGATTTTCAAGGTGATATTTATGGAAAATGGAAAGTTTCTAGACGAGATATTGTAAATAATAAGAAAATATATGAGTGTATGACATGTGGAATAAAATTTGAGGTCAAATTGGAAGCTACACAAAAAAAATGCCAAATATGTTCTCATCCAAAAGATATAGATACAATAAAATTAATGAAAAGGTTATGTGAGAAACACAATTTTTTATACAAAGAAGAACTATATTTTATTGTTCTTAAAATAAATGATTCTGGAACAATGAAATATACTTTAACTGATGGGCTAAAAGTGTATGATAGTGAGTTAGTTTTATCCAGAAAAAGAAGAGGACATCCCTTAAAAAATAGTCCTTTGATTTCTAGTGATGTATCAAAGATAATAGATGAATTGAAATTAGATTATGATGAGAGGTTTATTGTTGAACATAAGAATGATTTACATCCGTTATTAATTAATTTAGAAAGTTGGGATTTAACGAGGATATTACTACAAGGCTATTATATCGATGATAGTTTTTATATATAAATAGGAAGAAACTAAATAAAAAAATTGGTGGGAAATAACTTGATTGATTTATTTAAGGAACAAAAGTTTGGCTATTGGACTGTTTTAGAAGAATCAAAAAATGCAATCTTTACAAAAGGTGAAATTACTTATTATAAGTGTAAGTGCACCTGTGGTAAAGAAAGTGACGTGCGTGAAGAATCTCTTGTAAATGGCCTTTCTACTTCTTGTGGTTGTATGCGTCGTAAAGAGCGTAAAGAACTCCATGTAGGAGCAAAGTTTGGTAGTTGGAGAATCACCGATTCCACATTTGACATAGAAGCAGTTGAAAAGATATATAAATGCCAATGCAGCAATTGCAAAAAAGAAGTTACTGGTTACCGAACAGACTTAGGTGGCAGAATGAAAAAGGCATGTAAATGTAATGTTAGTAAAGAGGCATTTCAAATAGGTAGTCAATACGGGAATTGGACTATAATTGATTCCTCAGATAAGGTAAGTTCAAGTGTAAGTGAAAAATACTATCTTTGCCAATGTGATTGCGGTACTGTTAGGGACGTAGTAGATAGAAGCCTTAGTAGGTTATTATCTACTTCCTGTGGTTGTTCTAGAGCTGAATCTCAAAAGAAAATACATTCAATATTGGGGGGACCAGATCTTAGGCATTTTTCAGGAGATATTTTTGGTAAGTGGAAAGTGCTGAGAAGAGATATACTTTCTCAGAATGATGTTCTTTATGGTGTTTATGAGTGTCTTAAATGCAGGCTACGTCTACAAGTAAGGGTAGGCCTTATAAATAAAAAGTGCCCTCTATGTAATCATCCGAAAAATATCGATAAAGATAAATTGATGATAGCTATTTGTGAATCTCATAATTTACATACTCAAGAACAATTATATTTTGAAAAGTTAATCCGTAATCATTCTCAAACAGAAAATCTTAAATATGTTTTATTTGATGGTAAAACTCGATTTAGCGGGACTATTAAATTCAATATAAAGTCGGACGGTCATAAGGACGATTCAACTTTGTTTTTAATAAAAAAAGGTAGTAATGATTAAAAAGAGAATTTAATATATTTAAATAGGATTTATAGGTTTAATGGTGATAAATTGTTACAAAACTTACAAAAGAATGGAGAATGATTAATGACAGCAACAAATGCTTCTTTAGTTCATTATTTTCAACTTAGATTTAATGGCTTGGATCTGAATAATGAAGAAGAGATTTTTATGTTTGTAAATAATGCTTTAGTTTATGCAGAAGAAATACATATTTCTAATGAAGATAGTTCAGATGAGTTGCAAAAATTACCTCTATTAGCAATACTGTCTGAAGTACAACGAACGTTTCCTGGTGTTTTGGAAAAGATGAAAGACAACTCTCCTATTATTGCGAAAAGTCTTGATATTTTATCATGCTATACAGATGCAAAAAGAGATTTATTAAAAGATGTATTCCTGAAATCAGCTCTTGTTAATTAAGAAAAAGCATGAGGGAAATGGGAGGTTGAAAACTAAGTGAATTTTTTCATATTGGCAGTTCTATTTGGAGTATTATTAATCATTATGTTTAAACAAAAAAAGACTAAAGATAATAATCCAGAATTTATGATTCAAGAAAATGGAAGGATATTAAACAAGATTCTTGTAGAAGAAAAACAAATTTTTCCGATTTTTACACGTGAAGTTCTCTACTTTATAGATATTGAATTTCAAATAAATGAAGCATCCTATTGGCAAAGATTTTCTTTAGAAAATGCACCGCAACTGGGAATTGGTGAAAAAGTAAAGGTTTTTAAAAGAAATGAACAAGAATGGCAACTAACAAGAAGTTAACTTGTAATTGGGGTGGAGGTGGAACTATGAAATTTTCAATTTTTAATTGGATCACTTTCTTAGTGATTGTTAGTATTTATTCTTTGGCCACAGCATGGGTTGAGAGTTTGCTAGTCATGAGATACATATCAGGTATAATAATGGGTGTAGCAGTAATGTTATTAATATGGGTAGTAAAATTAATTAAAAACCAAAGAGTTTAGTGGATATATAATAATTGCAAATATGCAATATCTTTAATGGGGTGCCCCAAATGAATGAAGAATCAATAATAAGATTAAGTCACTTTCAAGATGATAAACGCATAAATGAAATAAAAGCACTTACTAAAGAAAAGAAGAAAAAAGACTATGAAGGAGAATACAACTTATTTAAGAAATGGTGTTCTTTAAATCACTATTCTATGGACTTCATTGGGGCAGAAAAATATTTATTACATGAAGTCGAAGTTAAAGGTATTCGATTAAATACAATGAATCGTAAAGTAGCTGCACTCCGCTTCTATTTAACTGGAATTCAAGGAAATATTGAGCCGGAAGTATTTAGCGAATCCGTTCAAGCCATTCGTGATCTGTATAATTTTGAACCTTATTTAGAGAAAAAAGGAATCAACCCTGTTACTTTTGCAATGCAGAAAGAAGTAGCCTTATCATTGATTGAAAAATTTAATACGGATAAACCAGAAGACATTCGTATATATGCAATATGTTTAGTCAATCTTATAACTGCAAATAGACCATCTGAAATGGTACGCATTCATGTAAAAGACTTTGATTTTTCAAGAAGAGAAATCGCTGTAAAGTTAATTAAGCAAAAAACATTACATCGGAAGCGGTTAACAATGGAAGCATTATTTGCAGTACAACGGTATATATCTAGCTTTAAATTGGCTCCGGATGATTACTTTGTTGGAAAAGTTGATAAGTGGGGCAATTATAGTGCTGTTCAAATAAACGCTAATACCTATCGTCAAAACATAAAAAAATGGATAAATGTTGCACCTTATACGTTGAGAAAGACTCAAATAACAAGTATGCATCGAAACAAAGCAGATTTGGCGACCATTGCTAGACAAAGTGGTCATAAGTCAGTGCAAACTATTTCAGAGCATTATATCAAACTAGATTCTACTGATTTGGATGATTATATTTAAGTAAAATAATTAGAATCTTGATTTAGCACTATTTAATAGGTTATAATATTAGAAAACATAGGAAAATTCGGAAGCACCGAATATTCGCACTTTTTGTGCGTTTATTCGGTGCTTTTTTTTTATTCCGAAAGGAGTCCTTGCAATGATTTATAAATACTAAAATTATCAGATTTTAAAAGAATAAATAGGACGGAAAAAGGAGCGAAAAATATTGGGGAAAGTTGGAAACAAAGGGAAAAAGAAAAAAGTTACAAAGGCAATAATGGCCTCCGCTGCTATTGTAGTGGCCGCTGGTCCTGTTGTAAATGTGCAGGAGGCAAAAGCAGCATCTAGCCATGTATGGAATAAGTATGAAGCTGTTATTGCTTCTCAAGAATGGGCCTCACAAACATTTCTTACTTGGTCAAGTGCAACGAATTTCGCAATTGCTGTAGGTGGAAACGTAACTACATTAGAAGATGATGAAGGCACAGGGCTTTGGTATGTTGTTAATTGGTTAAATACTACCTATAAAAAAGGGCAATCATTGGGGACGGCAAAGTCCTCTCAAAGCGATGCATTTCCTAGTGATGGTATTCATTCAGATGGTTTCTATTATGTTTACAAAGGGGCTAACTCTCCACCATCTACACCATCCTTAAATGTACCACCTCAACAATTTGTTGAACATGGAGATAGACATTATATTTCTTTCCCTTCTAATGATAGTGAAGGCGATTCAATCACATATACACTACAAGCTCTTTATAACAGTTCATGGACAACTATATATACAGGTAGTTCTTCTACGTATTTATATACAGTTCCATCTAATCAATCGCAAGTACAATTTAGAGCAATGGCATCAGATGGACAAGAGACTTCTTCATATGCCACAAGTACAGTGAAAACAATCAGAGAAGTACAATATCAATGGAATAAGTTTGATATACAGAAAGAATATACTTTCGATTATAGAAATATTCATGGTGTGGAAGATGCTAGTGGTATGTGGACAAGTAGTGTCCCTTCTCCTGAATTTAAAGTGGCTTTTGATTTCACCATAGTAAATGGCAGGTTTGAATTGGTAAATCCTTTTACTCCTTGGCCTGTTCATATGGGTGATTTTCCTGAAGGTAAGGAATTCTATACTCTGTATGGCGGTTCTTTAACCTACAATCAAGTAAGGATGAGTGGGTATCCAAATAATGCCGAAATGAGAGTGTTTTCTAAGACAGCCGAACAATCTGACATCAAAGCTAATGAGATTAAGGGCAATTTTATCAGTTCACTATCAGGCGGTATTAATGCCTATACGCATGGTGAGAAAAATGCAGACGGATATTGGTATGAGAGAGGGCAACGAGTTCTGTCAGAGGACGTAACACCTCCAATTATAGAGTTGACAGAGCAAAAAAGTTACGGTCAGACATCGACGGTGGAAGTAAGGGTGCATGATTTATCTGCCATAAAAAATGTAAAGTATACGAAAGGTGAACAGGCACCAGGTTACTTTGCAACAAATGGCACAGCCGTTACAGATAATATATTTACAGTAAATGAAAACGGTAAATATACTGTGTATGCAGAGGATGCCAAAGGCAATAAAGCCGTACAAACCATTGATGTCAAGAAAGTAAATAGTGCTCCAAAAGTCGATTCCGTTAATACTTTTGACAAATTTAATGTTGTAGATGATACTACAAATTTTGCTGTACATGGCCGTATTTCAGATGTCGATGGACAACCGATGTCAGTAAAAGCTAATTATAATGGCAAAACAGCTTTAGCATCAGTTGTTGAAAATACATTTGAAGCAACATTAAACGGTAGTGAGTATGAAAATGGTTTCCACCTAAGTGCTATTAGTATTGTAGCAAACGATGGGTTTACAGATAGTGAGGCGAAAACATTCACTCATCCCGTAATTAAAGTTGATAACGCCGCTGATTATAAAAGGGATTTAAACGCACATTCGGAAAACCCTGACGACTATACAACTGCGCAACATGAAGCATTTTATAACGCTTATAAATCGGTTTTGGATTATGAAACCCACAGAACAGCAGAAGCGATTCAAACTGCCATTGAAAAAATGGACTCTTTAAAGGCAGCAACAGTCTTAGAAAGTGATACGCTTACAGGCTGGCAAAATCGTTTGGATTTGGTGACTGCAACAGTTGCCACAGAGAACGCAGAAAAGAATCTTTTAAAAACAGATTTCGAAAAGGCTAAAGTGCTAGTAGAAGCATTAATAACATCCGACAAAAAGGATGAACTAGAGGAACGTATCAATGAATTACAACGTTATCACGATGCAAATGACGATATTACCGCAATGGAAGATGAGCGTGGAAATGTTTCCTGGAATACAATCAATGAAGCGCAGGCCAAAGTTAATGTAGTAGAAAACGCAGAAAACAAAAAAGCATTACAAGATCGTTTAACACAAGTTGTTAAGGATTACATGTCTGATTTAACAACAATCACACCGGAAGATTTAGAAAACTTTGGTGTTACGGATGTTTTGCCAGAACACAGTGATTTATACGATGAATTGAAAGATGAATTCCAACCCCTTGGAGAAGATACAAATGCACAGAACTTAGTAGACTTTGTAAATGCTTTGAAGGTATTCATGAGTGATGTAACGACAAGCTCAAATGATACATTCCATTCAAAAGTGCCAGTCAATGCATCAATAAAACTTCTAACTACAGTAAAAAGTGTGGACTCCATTTTAGACTATCGTCAAGTATTCAAGCGCGATGCTAATCGTGATAAGGCGCTGTCTGATGTTATTCAGGATGTTCCATTTAAATTAACGAATCAGTATATGAATACTTTGATTACAGCCATGCAGGAAGTCATTGAATATAACGATACACATGATGCCACTGAAAAATCAGAAGGACACAAAGCGACTGAAGCTTTGTGGATAGGGCAACTACGTACTGACATGCAAGCATACCTGGATAACGGTATACCTGATATTATCGTCTTGGACGATATATATGAATATATCAATAACGGTACGTTAAACGTTGTCTCATCTATTCAAGACACAAACGACACAACGCATAACGTAGCAGTATCCTTTAATGGGAAAACAAAACAAATAACTACTACAGATGGTAAAATTAATGTTTCGTTTGATTTAGCTGATGGTGTTTATGAGGATTATATAACAATTGTAGCCAAAGACAAATTAACAGAAAAAACGTATGTAATTACAAATAAGCCAGTTGTTGTGGTATCCGATGTAGAAATGTTTAAACGCTTTGTACAAGCACTAGAGACAGACTTAAATCAATCTTTTGATACCATCGAATTAACAACTATTTCAACTTTAAAAACACTATTTGACAAGACTATGGCTATTCAAGTCAATGTTTCGTCAGAACGACAAATCCGAGAAGTTGAAAACGAGGCCACTAAGCTTGGCGGTAAGAACGGTCACCTTGAAACTTTAGTGAAATCTCTAGTACAAAATAATCGGTTAATTTGGTTAATTAATAATTATAAACTCGCTACTGACGACGACTTTACTTGGGCAGGCGTTGTTGGTGTAACACCTGGTAATATTGAAGGTTTAAAAGTAATCATTGATGATTATGTAGCATCTCATCAAGCTGGGAAAGTTAAAACACCTACAATTGAGGATTATCAAAATTGGTTAAATCTCAATGCTGTCATTAAAGAAGCTGAGCATGCAATTGAAAAGGCCGAAGGCATTCATATTAAAGAAGCACTGGGAGAAGCCCTGACGAACGCGGAATTAAGCTTAGAAAAAGTACCCGGTTGGTTGTCGGCTAAAAAAGAACTTAGGGACCGTCTTGATGCTGCTATTGCTTATTACGGTGTGATTGATAGCGTAATGACTGCAGAAGTAACGTATTTGCAAGCCGATAAAGACACGGCACAAGCATTAGTAGATAAGTTAGCAGAAGGTACACCAAAAGATAACCTTAATAATCGTTTAGAAGCTGTACAAACTGTTATTGATGCCATTGTGGGAGTTGAATGGGCGGAATCTACCTTAGAGAAAGCAGACCAAGTAACTGCACAAGCATTAGTAGATGCAATCGATGCCACTAATCTGAAGAAAATAGAATTACAAAGTCGTTTAGATGCCCTAATCAAATTAAAAGAGGCCATTGTTGCTGTTGAGCAAGCTGAAACTACTAAAATTCTAGTAGATAAAGAGGCCGCTCAAATACTTGTAGACGCTTTACCCGCAGGTCCGAAAAAAGAAGAACTGGAAAATCGTTTATCAAAATTACAAGCTGAAATTGATAATAAATCAAAAGAGGACCAAGCCAAAGATGCTGTTGGCAAGGCTGAGGATTCATTAAAAAAAGAAGATAAAGAACAAGCTCAAGAGAAAGTTAATGCACTAGAAGATGGTGCATTAAAAAATGAATTACAGGAGCGCTTAGACGCATTAGAAGAACATGTTGATGCATACCTAGTAGCTGAAGAAGCAGTCGAACAAGCAGAAAAGTCTAAAGAATCAAGTGATATTGAAGCTGCACAGGCACTTGTAGATGTATTACCAGATTCAAAAGCAAAGGATTCTTTAAATGAACGTTTAGATACTTTAAACAAATTCATTGAAGCAGATAAAGCTGTTGTCAAAGCAGAAATTAGCCTTATGCAAAAGCATAAGAATGAAGCACAGGTACTTGTGGATGCACTGCCTAATAATGTTGAAAAACAAACATTACAAGCTCGTTTAGATTCTCTTCAGATAGCAATTGATAACAAAGTTAAAGACTTATTGGATAAAATTATAAATGATTTGGATAATGTTACTGCTGAAGAATTAGCTGATTACACTGATCAAGAAGTGTATGAAGAATTAATGCCTGAATACCAAGAAGAAATTGGGAAATTAGGTGATTCAGTAACCAAAGAGCAAGTCATTGAGGTAGTGAAGGTAATCAATGCTATAGAATTTGCAAAACGTGAAATGCTACCTAATTACATTGCTGCATATGAAAAAGAATACGCAGCATCAACATTACCGACTCTTCACAGCTATCCACAGCCAACCGCTCTTAGTTCAGTTGTAGACTATCTACATGATGACAATGCTTTAGAAAAGGTTATTCAAGAAATAGCGGTTGCTTTAAAAGTTTCAGAGGAAAAAATTCGTGCAGAACTAGAAGGGATACTTGAAGATGTATCTGACGATGCATCAACAGGCAATTATCTCATTCAATATGTAGATGAAGATGGCAAAATGATTTATGAAAATTGGGTACTTGATGTAGCTTATGGTGAAGTTGTAGTCATAGCGGAAGCTCCTGAAGGCTATGAGGTTGTTGGTGATAATACTCAATCATTTACTCTATCTGACGATACAGCGAATCAAACAATTACCTTTGGTGTAAAAGAAAGTCTAAAGGAAGAAGGTGAACCAAAACCTGAAACAGGAGAGTCTACTGAAGGTGAAGACGGTGAACCAAAACCTGAAACACAAGAAAATAATTTAGACGCAATTGAAATCAATGCACTAACAATTGAAGCCCTAAATGAAATGGTACCAGGACTAACAAATGTAGATTCAGATAATTTAGCTTTATATATCCAACATGTACAAGCTTATGCGAATGACAAAGGCGTGGCTACTTTTACGAATGATGAATTAATGGTTGTTCTAGACGCTATTCATGCAGCTTATGAGCAAGGTATTGAAGCAGAAACTAAAATATCAATGTTGGACAATGGAACTGTTAAAGATACATTAATGGCTTTAATAAAACCTAAACAAACAATTGGTCAGGAGACAGCGCTTGTTCGTTCAAAAATGTTGATTGCATCATTAAATGACGACTTCCTTCGTGTAACTGCAACTCCTTATTCAGGAACTTGGGGCACTGAAAATGAAAATCATGCAGAGTATGTATTTAAAACATTTTACGCTTTGGCTAGCGTTAAAGCCTACAAAGAAAATTTGTCTGAAAAATACCAAGAAGATGTTAAATCATATATTACGGTTAATCTTCACGATGGATCATATAAAGAAATGTTACTATCCGAGCTAGGATACCGTATAGATGAAATTGGAACAACCGACGATGGAAAACCTGACTTGACGCCAGTATATCCTACTGAAAAACCGCCAGTGGTAGTTCCGCCTGTAGACCCACCGGTGATTGATCCACCTGTAACGGAACCGCCAGTGGTGAATCCGCAGCCGAAACCGGAGCCGCCGCCAGTGGTTGTACCTCCCGAAACGGGAACGGTAGCTGAGACAATAGATCATGAAGAAGGCAAGTGGATTATAAAGAATCCAGCCAATGATTATATTACTCTTGAGCAAGATGGTGTTAAAATCACTGTACCATTCGAGCTCAAGGCTAAAGAGTGGCAAGTAGAATGGACAAATAAAGGAAACAACCATTATAAATTACGTGTTTTTGCAGATGGTAATGAAATTAACTCGTTTAAACAAAACATAGAAGTTGAAAAAGTGCATAAGAAAGCTTATGTACTACGTTATGAAAATGATAAATACACATCTGTGCCGTTCAAATATGAAAAATCTAATATCAGCTTTAAAACAAAACGAACAGGTGAATTTTATTTTTCAACAAAAATAGTTAAATTTAAAGATATAGAAGGAGTCTTTAGTAAAAATGCCATCGAAGAACTAGCTAATCGTCAAATTGTCTTTGGAACTTCAGAAGGCTATTACAGCCCATATAAGAATCTTACACGAGCGCAATTTAGTTCGATGTTGGCTAGAGCTTTAGGAATTGAAGCAACTGGTACAAACGCATTCAAAGACGTAAAAGCCAAAGATTGGTTTGCTGATGACGTTCAAGCTCTATTCGATGCAGGAATTATTAAAGGTGTGACAACTACAAAATTCAATCCATATGGCACATTAACACGTCAGCAAGCAGCTTTAATGTTAGACCGTGCATTGGATTACCTTGAAGTAGAAAAAGGAAGATATAGCCCTACATTTAGCGACTCAGACAAAATATCAGATGAAGCTTGGTCCGCTGTAGGAACAATGCAAGCACTAGGAATTTTTGATGGTAAAGCTAATAATAACTTTGATCCATACGAAAACATAACTCGTGCACAAATGGCCAAAGTACTATTAAATACATTAGAAAAAGGGGGATTGTTTTAAATTGAACCATGGAAAGTATTCTTAAATGAGATGAAAAATGCAGATGAACTAGGAAATCACAATTAAAAACGCCCAAAAGAAGGTCTAAATTAATAGACCTTCCTTTTTAAAGAAATTATTTTAAATTTAAACGTTCGTCAGGGAAATGTTAGTAATTTGCTTTTTAATTATTGAAATACGTTTTATCTACTGATAAGATAAACACATAGTTATTCATTACCTTTTATGGTTTCGAACAGGAAGCCAAACAGTAATGGATACTTGACTTTTAATTGTTTTATGATTGGTTAAAAAACGTCTGCGGAAACAGGCGTTTTTTTCATGTTTAAATTTCTAATAATACATAATTCATCTTGAAATTTCAATAACTACCACTTATACTAGAGATAGTTATTGAATGTATGAAACTTGTTTAAATCCCACCGAAAGGTGAGCAGATTAAGAACAAGGTGAAGTTAGAGTGATACGTTTTCCCGTAGGATAACTATGAGCAGAAAATGTTGATGAAAGTGAATAATAGTGGGTATTTAAAGCATATTTTCCTGTTTTTACAGGCGAAATATGCTTTTTTATATTTTATAACCAATCATAAAAAATTAAAGGGAGAGATTTAAGATGGAAAAAGTATTTGAATTCACATCACATTTGAGGAAAAAAGCCTAATGTATGCTACAAAATTGGCAGATTCAAAAATCAATGATAACGATGCGAATGCATTTTTTGAGGTATGTGAAGTGTATGGATTAAACCCTCTACAAGGAGATATTTTGATTCAATCTTACGAGACAAAGCAGGGGCGAAAAGTTTCTTATATTGTTACTCGTGATGGTCTTTTAAAACACGCACATCGTCAAAAGGATTTTGTTTCTATGAATGCTGGTGTGGTACATCAAAATGATCATTTTGAATTTGATGTTGCCAATGAAGTTATTCAGCACAAATTTAGTGCAGATCGTGGTCAAATAATTGGTGCATGGGCAGTTCTTAAAACAAAAACTCGTGGAAATGTAATGGAATTTGTAAATTACATGGAGTACAAAACGGCTTTAGGTTCCAAAAATGATCTTTGGAATAAAATGCCTTCATCAATGATTAAAAAAGTAGCTCAAAGTAATGCCATTCGTAGTGCATTTCCTCTTGGCGTAAACTTTAGGTCAGAGGATGAGTTTAACGAATATGAGGAACCTGGTTCTGAGCAAAAAGAGCAAGACCAGCCAGATTCGCTTAAAGATGAATTGCAAGCGGCTGCACTCCAGGACACATCATCAAAACAACCTAAAAAAGGAAACAGTAAATCTTCAAAAGTAGACAGCGAAAAAAACACTAGTGATGAGTTAAAAGATGAAACTAATAAAATCTCATCAGAGGCAAATGTTATAGAACCTCAACAATTGGTTACTAGCGTTTCAGAAAAAGAAGTAGCAAATGATGCAATTCAATCAGAAAGTAAAAATGTAGCTGCTGTAGAAACGAATACAAATCCTATTGAACAAACAAAGATTAATTCAACAGTAATTGATGGAGATGTAGATGGAGAAGATGTTTACACTTTTGTGAAATCAGATTTAAGTTTGTCTCCAACAAATAAGCAGAAATTTTTAAAAGTCTATGCATATATGCGTGGTACAGATGAGATGTTATTTGCTGCTGAAGAAAACATTGAATTGTTCGATGAATTCGAAAATGGTGTAAAGTTTTCAGCACAAGTTGAATCTCACCAAGGATTTAAGTTTGTGAAAAGTGTAAAAGTATTAGCGGCTGCTTAATATTAATGAAAATTGAATAGGAAAGGAGATATGCGTAATGTTGCCTTCAATTATTGACGTTGCTCAGGAAAATTGTTTAACAATTAATCCTCGTTCATTAAATAAAAAAGAAGTTTATGCAAAATGTCCGTTTTGTAATGGTGAGAAATCAGCAAACCAATACAAGCTTTCAATGAATACAGAAAATAATGTATTCAAATGTTGGCTCTGTAAGGCTAGTGGCGGTGTACTTGAATTTGAAAGTCGATTAACGAATCGTACTTTCCAAGAAGTTCGAGTGAAATACTTCGGAGATAATCAGAAGAAACGACACTATGTTGAATACTTATCACCTAAACAACTGCGTAAAATTGGCTGGAACGAATATAAACGTAAAAGCCGTGAAGATTTTATAAAAAAACGTGACGACGTGCTGCGAGACTGGCGAGATTATGAATATAGCGAAAAAGTAAAATATTTTGCTTTATTTATGGTAGTTGCGCATATCGACGATCCAAAACGCACAGGTACTTTGCTTGAATGGATAATGAAATCAGTAGAAGAAACGGGAATTTATTGTTTATTCTCTACACTACTCGAACAGTTTATCTTAGAAGAAAATCAACGAACTACATGGGCAAAAGAAGGAACAGAAATTGCGAGAATGGCATGGAAATGTAGCCTTTCTACTGGAGATAATACTATGCAAGATGTAGTTAAGTATGTATTACTCACTTATTTTCTATCGAAAAATGAAAGTGAAAATCAAAAAAAATTAAAAGGTGTAATTTAATTCTGAAGATGATTTTTTATTCAGATTGTAGTAGATAAATTAAGCCGAAATCGAAAATTAGTCTCTTTGTATACTGCTACTGCAGTTTCAGAGAGGCTTTTTATTTAATCCAAAAACAATTCAAACGTCCTTATAAAAAAGCTATTTATTAAAAGGAGTGTTTATAAGAATGGAAGTCCGTATCCAAAAGCTATTGAAAGAGCGAACGTTTTCTTTTTCAAGACTCACATTATATGAGGATTGTCCATTTGCTTATTTCCTTAGATATGTAGAAGAGATTGAAACAGTGGATAGTTTACCACTTGCCTTTGGTAAAGCAACTCATAGGGCTATTGAGGAGAAGATGAAGGGTGCAGGAGATAAAGAGGCTCTCATAACAGGTTGGAAAGAAGTAGATTATTATCCTTTTGATTTAGAGGAATACGAAAAAGTATATCGCAGAGCTGACGTAGAAAGAGGTGAAGCTATAAATTCTAATGTACAGACAGAGATTCATTTCAAGTTACAACTTGAAGATAATCAGAACTCTCCTTATGTGCAAGGGTTTGTAGATGTTCACAGTATTATTTATGGAAATCATAGTTTTATTGATTGGAAAACTAATCGAGTAATGTATGATCCATTAGAAACTATGCAGCTTCCGCTATATTCCTGGGCAATCGGTAAAATCTACAATGTTACATCTGTAAGAGGAACTCTGTATTTCTTGCGGTTCTATAGAAACAATCAAAAAACAGCATTGTTTGATCAAAAGGATATGGAAAAAGCACGCATTTGGGCTTTAGGTTTAGCTAATCAAACGTTGGAATCATTGGAAAACTTTCGATGTGGCCAGTCATTAGAAGAAGCTTTCCCAGCAAGAGCAAATATGAGGTGTGCTAACTGTCCTTTTGCTTATATATGTGTTGATAAGTATGCGAATATTACTAATTAAAATTAAAAAGGAGTGTCATTATGACAAATTTAGCAAAGAAAACAATAGAAAATACAACGATGGAAGATGCAGTATATTTAGCACAAGAAATTGAACGTTATGAAGCTGCCTTGAAAATTATGAAAGATAAATTGAAAGCTTTTGTTAAATTAAAT
>NZ_JBMGUV010000032.1:0-60588 GCF_049058285.1 Lysinibacillus sp. UGB7 | reverse complement strand
TCCGCCGTAGTGGAAATCAACGACTTCATTTAGATACTTCAAACTCAATTTCTGAGTTATCGGAATGGTTGCTCGATAAATTATAAAAAGTTCTCGATAAATGGTGAAATTTATTCGATAAAAAGCAATATTTAAGCGATAACATACATAAGGCAATAGACGCTATGATACAGGGGTATATACGTGGTAGGGTATTTATCAAATGCTTTGCTCAAAAAATAAGCTGGATTTGATTGTTTTAGAAGGTTTTTTGAACACACTGTGAAATTATAGTGTTGAAAAAAGATTGTATGCTATGCTAAAACTATCTATTTGTCATGGAGGGTTTGTAGGGTGGTCAATACAGAGTGGTATTCGATTCGTACACTAACATTACCAGCAACGGCTATCGCTTTATTGGCCGCATTTTTCGTTGTATGGCTTGTTTTACGTTTGCAATTCTCAAAGCGATGGTCGGGGGTATATGCAGACGCATTCTTTACTTTTATTCTCGTCTGGAAATTCAGCCTAATTGTGACGGATTTTAAAGCAGTACTTGCACAACCATTAACACTTCTTTATTTTAATGGAGGAACATTTGGCATTTATTTAGGTGTTATTACTGTATTGGTTCAGCTTTTGTGGAAGCGACAAAAGTTACAATTTGATGCAGAAGGAGTAATGGCGAGCATTTGGGCAGTTATCTTAACGCAATCTATTTATCAATGGTTCGTGGTAATATTAAATGATAATTCATTTAATAGTGAAGTTATTACGTTAATAGTGCTAAGTATACTAACGCTTTTCATACTATGGAAAATAAAAGCCCTTCAAAGAGCCTTAATCATTTACACAGCTGGGTATCTACTTGTTGCTACGATTCAGCCACAAGGATTATGGCAACCAGCTGTTGGCGTGAGCGTCCTATTACTGATGTTAGGCCTAGGAATTCAACGAATAGGGGGAAAAAAATGAAAAAAAACATTGGGTTGCTTATTGTCGTGTTGTTAGTGGTCGCGATGATTGGTACATACGTCAAACAGCAAATTGATAAAGACCGTGAAATTGATGCGGCTTCACTAGGAAAAGAAACAGAGCAACGAGAAATTGGATTAAAAAAAGGGGACACACCACCTGATTTCACATTAACCAATTTAGATGGGGAAGAGGTCACTTTAAGCGACCTGCGTGGAAAAAAAGTGGTGCTTAATTTCTGGGCTACATGGTGTCCGCCTTGTAAGGCAGAAATGCCACATATGCAAAATTATTATGACCAATATGCCAAAAAGGAAAATGTAGAAATTTTGGCTGTTAATTTAACATCGGCGGAAAGAGATGTTACCGAAGATGCTAAAATTGATACAATCACTACGTTCAGGGATAGCTATGAATTAACATTTCCAATCTTACTTGATAAGGACAATGATGCTGGCATTGATTATCAAGTTATAACAATTCCTACAACCTATTTTATTGACTCAAATGGATATATACAGCGTACCATTCAAGGACCAATGGATATGGATATGCTAACGAACTATGTAGAAGCACTAGACTAATAAACTATAGAGGATGTCTCAAAAGGATAATATCTTTTGGGACATCTTTTAGTTTAAAAAGACCGCCGGAACAATAACGTTTGATGTCATTATTATCTAGTCTTTCGAAGCCGTTTTACTATCGTTCAAGAAAATAAAAGTTGCCACAAATGATTTTGAGGCAGCTTTATTTTGTATGTTTGAAAAAAAACATTCATACAGTAAAGAGACGGAGGAGGGAAGGTTTGCGCAAAATTACGGCAGGTGTCGGCGTACTTATCAGTAGTTTATTGGTAGGTAGTGGATTTTACTTTGACTGGTTTAATGGTGCGGAGAAAAAGGAGCAAGTTACAGAGGTCGAATCGATTAATGAAGCAATGCATTTAATTGAGGAACAATCCGTGTATAGTACAAAAAAGGATGCATTAGTAGAGGGGGCTCTGCGTGGCATGGCAGATGCGATAAAAGACCCTTATAGCACCTATTATTCGAAGGATGAGGCCGAGCAACATCGGCAAATGCTAGCTGAGGAAAGGGTCGGCATTGGAATTGAACTATCGGAAAACAAAGGGAAATTTATAGTGGTGTCCCCTGTTCGTTCGTCTCCTGCAGAAAAAGCAGGAATGCGTTCTCTCGATGAAATTGTACAAGTTGATGGCGTACGAGTAGATGGTAAGACGATGAGTGAATTAATGCAATTAATTCAAGGTGAAAAAGGTACAAAGCTTACCATAGTGGTCTATCGTCCAAGTGAAGATAAGCATATTAAAATGACCATGGAGCGAGCGGCAATTTCCAATAAAACTGTAGCAAGTGAAGTAGTGATGGTAGAAGATACTGCGATTGGCTATGTAGAAATCTCGCTATTTGGTGAGAAAACGGCCAATGAATGGGTTGCAGAAACGAGTAAATTACTACGCAAAGATATAGAGGGGCTTGTTGTTGATGTACGTGATAATCCGGGGGGTTATTTACATAGCGTGGCAGCGCTACTAAGTACGGTGTTAGAAAATGGTAAGGTGTTTGCGTATATGCAAAATGCTGAAGGTGCTATGGAACCATTAAAGACAGAATCGAAAAGCTTTGACGAAAAATATTTGCAGACGATGAATACAATACCGATTGTTATTTTACAAAATCAGGGAAGTGCATCAGCAAGTGAGGTACTAAGTGGAGCCTTAAAAAGCTGGGATCGTGCTTCAATTGTCGGGGTGAAAAGTTTTGGTAAAGGTACAGTACAGGAATCATGGGCTCTTTCAAATGGGGGCGAACTTAAATTATCAACGAATAAATGGTTGACACCCAAACGTGAATGGATTCATGGGCAAGGCATTGAAGCTGGTTTAGTCATAGAACAAAATGAATTATTTGCACTGCAATTGCATCCATTAACAGGGCAATTTAAAGTAGGGGATATGAGTGAAGAAATTGCTTATACACAAAAAGCCTTACAAAAGCTAGGGTATCAGATTGTTCGTCTAGACGGTTATTTAGATGAAGCAACAGACGAAGCGGTAAAGCTTTACCGTAAGCAGAAGAAGTTACCGAAATCAGACAACGATGTTTATATGGATACAGCCTTTTTCAATAGCCTGAATGAAACGTTAAAAAACTATAAAGAGGATCGCACAAATGATTTACAATTCCAGATGGCAACAAGCTTTTTATTGCATAACATTGAACAATAGCCACTATACATCTAGTAAATATGACGGGAATACAAAGCTTTCTACTAGTTTGTACTACGCAAGAGAGTGGTCCTTTGATACAATGAATTCATAGTAATCGAGATAGAAATGGCGGGTGTCTGTATGGCGAGTAGTATTTTAATAGAATTTGTAACAGCGATTGGCCGCTTTTTACTGAACCCAGTACTATATATAGCAATTTTATTCGCTATTTTATTAGGATATAGTCGCGTGAAGCAGGAGCGTAAATTTTTTAATAGACGTATTATTTGGGGCTGGACAGAGTTAGTAGGGCAATGGAAACGTGGATGGCCTTATGCACTAATCATTTCAATTATAAGTGTTGGGGTGGGTTTGACCGTACCAAAAACATTTTTACTTGTGTTGGTTGCATTCTCTACACTGGCGCTCTTGCTGTTTTTCATTAATTCACTGTCACCAATTTATACAATGGGGTTCGCAACACTAGCAACATGGGCTATGTATCATTATAATTGGTCGTTTTCATGGTGGAAAGTTTCGTTAGTAGGTACAGATTTATTTGAAGGCGCGATTGTAACAATCACTATTATAACTGGATTGTGTGTGATTGCTGAAGGTATGCTGATTCGTCGAACTTCAACAATGGTGACTACACCACGTGTTGAAAAAACGAAGCGCGGTATGCAGGCTATTGTGTATCGCACGAGAAACATTTGGGTACTACCAATATTCTTTATAATGCCTGGAGATATGATTTCGTCAGTCTTTCCATACTGGCCACAATTCACATTGGGAGAAAGGTCATTTGCATTTATCCTATTTCCTGTAGTAATCGGATTTGCTAAGCTTTCAAGAAAAGAATTACCCGTTTTACAATTACCGAAAATTGGCCGTTCCGTATTATTATTAGGGCAACTGATATTAATAGGCGGACTTGCATCATTCATCGAGCCACTCATAGGCTTTATAACGCTTGCAGTAGGCGTAATCATTCGTCTTATTATTGCAATATACTATGCGATGCAGGACAAGACGGAAATTTATGCGGTTGCACCGAGTTCTAAAGGGGCAGTTATTGCGGCAGTTTTACCGCATTCACCAGCAGAGAAAATGGGTTTACTTGCAGGGGAATGTATTCGGAAAGTAAATGGCCACCCAATCTACACAGAAAGCGAATTATATGAGGCTTTACAATTAAATGCTGCTCATTGTCGATTAGAGGTACTTGATCGTAACAATGAAATCCGTCTAACACAGCACGTAATTTACAGCAATGATCATTATCGTATTGGATTATTGTTAGCGGAGCAGAGGGATGTATGATCGATGTTTTTGGAAAAATGATGTTGGCATTATTTGTACCTGCATTATTAGTGTTATTGTTTACACGAATTACGTATAATCGCTACGTGGCCCTTTTATTAGCAATTGCCCTCATTGCCGCATCGGTTTATGCAGGCTATACTTCGCCACCAATTATTTTCGTAGTAGATGCTTTTTCGTTAACAGTAGGTTTTTGGCTCGCAAGTCGCATGCAAAAAAAATAGGCTCATCACCAAAAGTTGGGGATGACATTTGTTATAAGGTATGTCATTTATACCGCATTAACTAGGTGGTGGATACACTGACCGTAAAAGCCCGACTGATTGAAGTTTCACTTTATATTAGTTGATTGGAGTGGAGGCTGGGCGACTCTTTGGGGATCAGCGTCACAGATGAGACCCTGGAGCGAGCCACGTAGAGGAACGAAGGCTAAAAGCATCACGTCCTGTGATAACGCCTTCGTGACCAACATCCTATTGCCCTAAGCAGCTCATTGGACGCCCACAGGAAAGCCCAGCCGGAACGGAAATCAACCCCACGTTATGGTGATGAGCCAAAAAAAGGTACTTAGCAGACAAAAATCTGCCAAGTACCTTTTTACATGAAAAATCTTACCGCTGCCATAATAACGACCCCTGTAACAACCGTAATGGACAAACTTTTTGTGACAAGTGCAATAATAAGTGTTGGCACAAATGTAATAAATACAGGCCAATCGAGTGTAACGAAACTTTTGCTTTCCGTGTCCAGCAAATTTTCGAAGACAAGGGCACTTAAAATACAAACAGGGATGAAGCTAAGCCATTTTAATACAACCTCAGGCAACTTCACACTGCGTACGAACATAAATGGAATAATACGTGGCAGCCAGGTTACTAGCGCACACCCGATAATAAGCCACACCATTGAAGCTGTTGTTGTCATTTATCTGTCACCACCCCAATTGTTGCTACAATGATTGTTGCTAGAAGCACAGCAACGTGAGAAGGTACTATATAGGATAAGCCATACATACAAACAGCCATATATCCAATTAACATCAAGTAGTGCATAATCTTCGTTTTATTGACACTACTAAGCTGTAGAACAAGTAAAGCGACAAACATGCCAATCAATGCAAAGTCTAGGCCCCATTTTTCAGGATTTGCTACCCATTGCCCTAAAAAGGCACCCGTTACACAGGACAAAATCCAAAATAAATAGGCGGTTATATTTAAGCCATCCATCCATTTTCCATATAACTTGCCGTTTTGCATTTGTTTCGTGACAGCCACACCAAATGTTTCATCAGTTAATAAAGTACCGAATCCAACATTTCGTAACATAGAATAACGTGTAAAATGAGGCGCTAAAGTTAAACTCATTAATAAATGGCGTAAATTTACGACAAATATGGTTACAATGATGGCAGAGGCAGGACTACTAGTTAACAGCAAGGCACAAAAAATAAATTGTGCAGAACCAGCATAAACGAGTATTGTTAATAGTGCGATTTCAAGTACAGACAAGCCTGAAGCGGAACCTACAACACCGAAAGCAAGTCCTATACTAATATAGCCGAGTAAGGTAGGAACACAGTCCTTGACTCCTTGGAAAAAGCTGTTGTCTGTTGAGATTGTGGGTTTATCGTGAAGTTCTGTCGTACTTGTCATAAATAGATCATCCTTTCGAAAAAAATTCCATGTATACTAATAATGGAATGGTGAAATAATTTGATAGTTCTGATATGTCTATTAAAGTATACATATGTCTTATAAAATAAACAATAGGAAATGGTGAGTTAAGTTGGAACAAATGAGTCGAAATTTAGCTTTTCAACTAAAAAAAATACGGCAACAAAGAAGTTTGAGCCTAGACGATGTTGCCAAAGCAACGGGGGTTAGTAAGGCGCAACTTGCCCAAATTGAAAAAGGTGAATCCAATCCAACTGTATCAACTATTTGGAAAATAGCTGCGGGCTTACGGATTTCATTTTCTTCATTATTGCAACCTCCAACTGCCCATTTTATGAAATTTAGTAGTAAGGATGCGCCACATGTCGATGAGGATGAAGGACGCTATCGTGTGTACTCCATTATTCCTTACGATCCAGAGCGAGGCTGGGAGTTCTACAAGATTGAAATGGAACCCGGAGCTTGCAGTAGGAGTGAAGCGCACACAGAAGGGGTAGAGGAAACAGTAACAGTTATCCAAGGACAAGCTGTTATTTCTGCTGGAGAAATGCATGAACAATTAGTAGAAGGGGATACACTGGTATTCTCGGGGCATCAACTACACGAATATAAAAATACGTCGGAAGAACTGACAATTTTACATTTAATTTTGCAATACAAATAGAGGTGTCTATATTGAATGAATGGTTTACTGTAGAAAATATTGAGCATGTTGCAGCCGAATATCGAACATTTGGTCCGCTGATTGGTTTGTTATTGCCCTTTATAGAGGCATTCTTACCGTTTTTACCATTGGTCGTGTTTGTTGTAGCAAATGCAAGTGCGTTTGGCTTATGGTTAGGTTTTTTAATGTCGTGGCTTGGCTCAGTGGCCGGCTCGTATGTAGTTTTTTTGCTCGTCCGTCATTTTGGTAAGCATCCAAAGCTCCGTTTTGTAACGGGCAGTAAAAAGGTAGAAAAACTGATTCAATGGGTAGATATGAATGGGATTAGCCCGTTGTTTGTATTGCTGTGTTTTCCTTTTACACCTTCTGTTATTGTCAATATAGTAGCCGGATTATCTCACATTCATAAAAAGTTTTACTTAGTAGTGCTGTTAGCAGGTAAATTCGTCATGATTTTAGGAATGAGTGTGCTTGGCTATGATTTGAAATCGTTATTGACAAGTCCTGTACGACTAATAATTGCTGGAGTTGCGATTATCGTGCTATGGTGGATTGGAAAGCTGATTGAGAAGCGATTGAATGCTCGTGTGGAAAGAGATTTGAAGCAAATGCGAAAATTGCCGAAAAATGATAACCATGCCAGTTGAATATACACATCTAGGCCCTTGTATCATGTAAAATGGTAGAAGGGACTTTTTTAATTTTTAATAATATAGCCTTAAATCGGTGTCATGAACATTGAAGCGACAGCTATATAAAAACCAAGACATCGTTAATTTTTATCATAAAGCAGGGGGAAAAGTGAATGACATTGCGTATTGTTTCAGGGCGTGCTGGTACAGGAAAATCAGCGTTTATTCATAAGGAGATTGTTGAGCAGTTAACTACAGATCCGTTAGGGTATCCGATTTTTATTATTGTACCTGACCAAATGTCTTATACAACGGAGTATGAGCTCACGAATAAGCATGGCTTACAGGGGTTAATTCGGGCGCAAGTTATGACCTTTAAACGTTTGGCATGGCTCGTACTACAGGAAACAGGTGGTATTGCTCGTAAAGAGGTAAACGGCTACGGCTATCGGATGCTCATTCGCAAACTACTAGAGGAGCAAAAAAATGAATTCTCGTTATTTCGACAAGCTGCAGGGAAGCGGGGCTTTACGGAGGAAATTGAAACATTACTACGTGAATTTAGCCGCTATAGTGTGAATAGTACAGTGTTGTCTGAAGTGGCTACGTCTTTAAAGGCCATTGACGCACCGAATACATTACAGGCAAAAACCAATGACCTGCAAATTGTATTACAGGCTTTAGAGGATCGACTTGGCACGACTTATGTCGATAGTGAAGGGTATTATCCAATTTTAACGGAACAACTGAAACATTCAGAGACAATGAATCAAGCAACGATTTATATAGATGGCTTTACAGCATTTACGGTAAGAGAGTTAGAGCTTGTGAAGGAACTGCTCAAGGTGACAAAGCACGTAACAGTTGTGCTACCCTTTGACCATATTGAGGAAGCGAAAGATGAGCAGGCACTATTTAATGAAGCAGCGACAACAAATCAACGCCTACTTGACATTGCACAAGAGGAAGGGATTGAGGTCGAAGCACCATTGCATTTTATTAAAACGCATCGTTTCCACTCCGAAGATTTGCGTCATGTGGAAGCAGGATTTACAGATATGGTACCACATACGAAAAAAACACATGGAGATGTAATGGTCTTAGAGGCTTCAAATCGTCGTGCTGAAGTCCATGCCATTGCCCGGGAAATAACAAAATTGACAAGGCAGGAAGGCTACCGTTACAAGGACATTGTTCTGCTTTATCGACAGGCCGATGTATATGATCCATTGATTTCAGCAATTTTCCAGCAATATGATATTCCGATATTTACGAATACCAAAAAGACAATGCTGCATCATCCTTTGATTGAATTTAGTCGTTCAGCTTTAGAGGTTGTTACATCTAATTGGAAATACGAACCTATTTTTCGAAGTGTGAAAACAGATTTATTTTTCCCGTTATATGCTGAGCGAAGTGTGTGGCGTGAACGTGCGGATCGTTTAGAGAATTACTGTTTGGCACAGGGGATTTACGGCGAACGCTGGTTTGAAGAATCTCGCTGGTTTTATAAAAAATATCGAGGTCTTGAATTCCATTCGCGCATACAAACCGACGAAGAGCGTGCGATGCAGGCAGAAATCGAGGCAATTCGTGATGATATACGACAACCATTAAAAATTTTTCAAGACAAGCTAATACTAGCGAAAACAGGAAGAGAGGTTGCAACGGCATTATTTGAGCTGATTGAAGATGTCCAAGTATATGACAAGCTCCAGTCTATGAAGGACAAAGAACTAGACAGAGGAGATGCACTTGCTGCAAGTGAGCATAATCAAGCTTGGAATGAATGGGTTGTAGTGTTGGATCAGTTTGTTTACATGTTCGGCGAGCAGGAAATGTCTGTCGAAGAAGCAGCAAAGATTTTAGATGAAGGCTTTGATACTTTAGAATTTTCGCGTATACCCCCTACACTTGATGAGGTGATGGTGGCAACAGTCGATTTAGCACGATTATCAGACGTTAAGATTGCTTTTGTTGTCGGCATGAATGATGGCATTTACCCAACAAGATTGGATTATGAAGGCTTACTGTCCGATACTGAACGAGAATGGTTCACTCAGATTGGCTATGAACTTGCACCAACTTCAAAAAACCGTTTATTGCAGGAGAATTTCCTATTATATCGCGCGTTGACAACACCTTCGGACAAGCTATATATGACTTATCCAACGGCAGATGAAGAAGGCAAGGCATTATTATCATCGTTGTATATCAAAAAAATTATCGGCAATGACAAAACAGCAGGTCTATTAAGTGGTGTAAGGGTCCAACGTGTCGTCATAGATCCAATAGAATTATTAGATGACAATGTGCTGCCTTATTTACGTCATCCTCGAACGGCATTAGCCCATTTAATGGTCCAACTACGTCAAGCTGAACATAGTCGTGAACTTGAACCAGAATGGCTAGCTTTACAGAAATTTTATGAGCAGGATCCGTACTGGTCATTAATATTAGAGCGAGTTATGCAACCAATCTCACATAAGAATGAAGCAGAGCCATTAGAAACGTATATCACCCAAGAGCTATACGGCAAACGATTAACATCGAGTGTGTCGCGAGTGGAGAAATATTTTCGCTGTCCATTTTCACATTTCACAACGTACGGCTTGCGTTTAGAGGAACGTGCTGAGTATCGATTAGAAACATTTGCAATGGGCGATTTATTCCACGAGGCATTAAAATGGATAACAGAGGAGACACATCGTCAACAGCTGTCATGGATTCGTTTAACAAGACAGCAAATTCAGCAGTTAGCTAGACAGGCTGTTGAACAAATTGTACCAGTATTTTCACATCAAATCTTATTGTCCAGTGCGCGTTACCGTTACATTCAGCGCAAGCTTATTCGTATTGTGGAACGCACAATGACCGCACTTACCCAGCATGCCAATGTCTCCCATTTTAAACCGATTGCCATTGAAGCATCATTTGGGCCAGGGCAACATGAACAGTTACCCGCGCTTGAAATTGATTTAGCAGGTGGAAAGAAAATGTTTATGCGGGGACGTATTGATAGGGTAGATAGTGCATCATTTGATGATCGCTCCTATTTACGGATTGTCGATTATAAGTCGTCCAGTCGGGATTTAGATTTAAACGAGGTGTATCATGGGTTGTCATTGCAATTATTGACATATCTAGATGTAGCGATGGAAAATGCCTCATACTGGCTACCAGGAGATGCTGAACCAGCGGGCGTATTATATGTCCACGTCCACAATCCGATGTTAAAGCTCGATAAGGATTTGAGCCATAGTGAAATTGAGGAAGATCGTTTAAAGCAATACAAAATGAAGGGCCTTTTAACAGAAAATCCACAAGCGATTTTATCAATGGACGAACAGCTTGAAGAAGCTAGTGGACATTCACAAATTATCCCAGTCTATATGAAAAAAGACGGTACCCCGTCAGAATCACAATCGCGTATTGTGCCTGTGAATGACATGAAAAATATCCAGCATTTTGTGCGTCGTAAGCATCAAGAGGCAGGAAATGGCATTTTAGCTGGTGACACGGCGATTAGTCCGTATAAATTAAAATCAAAAACGGCATGTGATTATTGTCAATTTGCATCTGTCTGTCAATTTGACACGTCTGATGGTAAGCAAAGTTATCGTCAGTTACCTCAGGCAAAGCCGATAGAGGTCGTAGAGAAAATTCGTAAGGAGTTGAATTAAGATGGTGCAGCAAATACCAGTGAAGCCAGAGAATGTCACTTGGACAGACGCTCAATGGAATGCGATTTATGCAAGTGGACAGGATACACTTGTGTCAGCGGCAGCTGGTTCTGGCAAAACAGCGGTACTGATTAATCGCATGATTGAAAAAGTGGTAGCGAACGACAATCCTATCAATGTTGATGAACTGCTCGTCGTGACGTTTACAAATGCTTCCGCTGCTGAAATGCGTCATCGTATGGGTGAGGCATTAGAAAAGGCGATAACAGAAAATCCGACGTCACAACATTTGCGACGACAGTTAAGCTTGGTCAATAAGGCACAAATTTCGACGCTCCATTCTTTTTGTTTAGCCATTGTGAAACAATATGCGTACATGTTAGATATTGATCCGGGCTTCCGTATTGCGAATGAGGCAGAGATAGCATTACTTCGAGATGATATCTTGGCAGATGTGTTAGAAGCTGCATACGATGTTGAAGACGAAGCACAAGTCCAAGCAATCTATCGCCTTGTTGATAGTTTTACATCAGATCGTGATGATCAGGCTATTGAAACACTGATGAGCAAGCTTTATGATACATCTCGTGTTCATGCCGAGCCACAAAAATGGCTAAGCAGTCTACCACAGGCATATGAGCTAGCAGGTGATGTCACGATTGACGATTTAGAGTTATCCATTTATGTAAAACTAACTGTGAAACATAGCCTAGAGGAAGCTTTTGTCTTACTTTCTGAAATGCGTGCGATTACGTTGCAGCCAGAAGGACCTGCACCGTATGCTGAAACCGCAGAAATTGATTTTGCGATGATTCAAGAGGGAATTCGCATCAGTCGTGAAGGAACGTGGCAGGAATTATTTGATTACTTTTCGACCGTCAAGTGGTCGACATTAAAGCGAGTGGCGAAGGATGCTTTAGTCGATGTGGATTTACAAGAACTTGCCAAGAAAAAGCGTGATGCAGCCAAAAAAATTATAAATAAACTTAAAGAAACATACTTTGTGCGTACACCTGCACGGTTGCTTGAAGAAATTTGTCTCATGGCACCTACCATTGCCACATTGGTTGAGTTGACAAAAGTGTTTAGTGAGCAATTCCGTATGGCAAAGTTAGAACGGGGAATTATTGATTTTTCTGACTTAGAGCATTTTGCATTACAAATACTAACAGAAAATGTAGATGGAACACTACAGCCATCTCCTGTTGCATTAGATTTAAAAAAACGTTTTAAAGAAGTGCTAGTCGATGAATATCAAGATACCAATATGTTACAAGAAACAATTTTACAACTAGTGAAAACCGGCGATGAGTTAGACGGCAATCTTTTTATGGTGGGTGACGTTAAGCAAAGTATTTACCGCTTCCGCCTAGCAGAGCCAAAACTCTTTATGAGAAAATATGGTGAGTTTATTGAGCAACCTGATGGGACAGGTATGCGCATTGATTTAAATGCTAATTTTCGTAGTCGCAAGGAAGTGCTGAACGCAACAAACTTTGTTTTTGCACAAATTATGGGAATACGTGTTGGAGAAATACATTATGATGAAAATGCCTCGTTAAAGCCTGCAGCACCATATGATGAAAAGGAAGTCCCGGTTGAGTTGGTTGTGTTACATCCACCGCTAGAAGAGGAAATCGACGACGAAGTAGAGGACCTAGTCAGCGAAGCATCTGAACTAGAAGAACTAAAGAAATCGCAGTATGAGGCGCGCTTTATAATTGAACGCATAAAGCAAATGATGGAAGACGGCACAACTGTATACGACACAAAAACGAAGTCAGAACGTCCGTTAAAATATAGTGATATTGTTATATTAATGCGCTCAATGACCTGGTCGACGGATTTAGTGGAGGAATTTAAACTTGCAGGCATTCCCCTCTATGCAGAATCATCAAAGGGCTACTTCGATGCGCTTGAGGTTATGATTATACTCAATACATTGAAGATAGTAGATAACCCCTATCAAGATATTCCTTTAGCCTCCGTATTACGTGCACCATTCGTTGGCTTAACGGAAAATGAGCTAGCGAAAATTCGTTTGGCAGAGTCCAAAGCGCCTTTTTATGACGCTTTGAGACAGTTCATTCGCAGTGAAGGTCATGGCGTGCAATCAACCACGTTTGAAAAGCTACAACGTTTTATGCTGGCATTTGAAAATTGGCGTGATTTAGCACGTCGTGGTTCGCTGTCAGATTTAATTTGGAAGATTTACTTGGATACGCATTATTATGAAATGGTTGGGGCCATGCCTAATGGCAAGCAGCGTCAAGCGAATTTACGTGTCTTACATGACCGTGCATTAATGTATGAGAAAACGGCATTTCGAGGACTATTCCGCTTCTTGCGTTTTATTGACCGCATGCGCACACGCGGCGATGATTTAGGGACAGCTAAATCTATTGGTGAAAAGGATGACGTCGTGCGCCTTGTGACAATTCACTCATCCAAAGGACTTGAGTTCCCGGTCGTTTTTGCCGCTGGTATGGGCCGTCCATTTAATAAAATGGATTTCCACAATCCATATTTATTTGACCAAGATTTTGGACTTGCTGTTAAAGCGATTGATCCAGAAGATCGTATTACTTATACCTCGCTACCGTTTTTAGCGATGAAGGAGAAAAAAGAGCTTGAAATGCGCGCTGAGGAAATGCGTGTGCTGTATGTAGCCATGACACGTGCGAAGGAACGACTGATTTTAGTTGGCTCCGTAAAAAATTGGGAGAAAACGCTCGACAAGTGGCAGGACGCACAAACTTTGCCAGTAGATGAACCTTTGCAGGAATATTTACGTGCTCGTGCAAATAGTTATTTTGACTGGTTAGGACCTGCAGTGGCAAGACATGCAGATTTTGGCCCACTCTCTACAACGATGTATAAAGAGCGAGAGGATGCATCACATTGGTGGGTACGAGCTATCGAAACAAGTTGTTATATGTATGAGACTTTCGCTCTGGAAGATGGAGCACAGCACATGATAACAACATCAGAGGATACAGCATTGCTCACAGAAATTGCCACTCGCTTCCAGGCACAGTACCCTTTCCAAAGTTCTACAAAAAAACACTCGAAAACATCCGTTAGTGACATTAAACGCTTAGAAAATTTACAGCGTCAAGCAGAGCCTGAGTACTTTTTTACAGTACCAAATAAGCAACAATCTGCGCTTGCACCGAGACCAACCTTTTTACAGGAAAAACAGATGACTGGCGCAGAAATTGGCACAGCTGTCCACGCAGTCATGCAACATGTACCACAGTACGGTTTTACGAATTTGCAGGAGGTCGAAAGCTTTGTTGCTGATTTAGTGGCAAGACAGCTCTTAACAGAGGCTGAGGCTAAGGTCGTCCCATCTGCGAAAATTTTGAAGTTCTTTACAACAGACATTGGACAACGTTTTAAAAATGCGAAGCAACTTCGTAGGGAATTGCCGTTCACAATTAGTCGCGTGGATGAGGACGGTGATGCGCAAATCGTCCAAGGGATTATCGATTGCTTGTTCGAGGATGCAAACGGTGAATGGGTTTTGCTTGATTATAAGACCGACCGTATTCAATCCCATTTTGCGGAGGAACCAGCATTATCGAAGGAACTATTAGGGCGCTATGGTGTACAATTACGCGTTTATAGTGAAGCGATTGAATCTATTTTGCATATAAAAGTGGGCGACAAAGTGTTGTACTTATTCGACATTGAAAAAGCATTACACGTATAAGGCAACCTTCCCAAGATAAAAACAGTCCATTATAAAAAAGTAATGGGCTGTTTTTTCACTATAGCGTAATATTAAGGGAAGTGTGTTTGAAAGAGGAGGCAATTTTGTGGATTTAAAACCAACAATGTTGCAAGAACGTATCGCAACATTAGATATTTTACGTGGGTTTAGCTTACTAGGTATTTTGCTCGTAAATATGTATGCCTTTTATTTGCCAATGCCACACATTGATTTGGGGTCGTGGTTTACGACACCTTCTGATATGGTTTGGCAACAAAATCTAGATATTTACGTTCAGAGTAGCATTTACCCATTGTTTGCTATGCTGTTTGGCTATGGTCTAGCCATGCAATGGCAGAAAGCACAAAGCCGTGAGCAAAACTTTTATGGTACGAGCTTACGACGATTAGTTGTATTATTTATGTTCGGTCTTGTGCATGCTGTACTGATTTGGTGGGGCGATATATTAATGACATATGCATTTTGTGGCGTCTTTTTATTGTTATTACTTCGTCTGCATCCCATGTGGTTATTGTCTATCGGAATAATTATTAACGGTTTCATGCATGTTTTTATGTTGTTTATAGTAGGCTATATAAACTTTAATACGAAAATCGATACGTATTTAAATATTACTGCGGTTGAAAAAGCGATAACTGCTTATGGTGCAGGTAATTGGTTAGATGCTTTTATGCAACGACTATCAGACCTATCCGTACAGGCTGGGGTTGGCATGTGGATTGCCTCATTATTTACCATTTTACCGTATATGCTTATTGGAGCGGCTGCTTCTAAATGGCATTTAGTAGAGCGTGCAAAGGAGCTAAAATGGCTCTGGCTGGCATTAGCGATAGCAGGACTGGCCATTGGTATTTTTGTGAAGAGCATGCCTATTCTCCACACTCGTACGTATTTACTGGACTATATAAAAGTGTATATGGGTGGGCCGATTTTGTCGGTTGGTTATATTGGATTGATTGTATTACTTTGCATGATTCCGCTTGTACCAAAGTTGCTTAGTCCATTTGCCAAAATTGGTCGCATGTCGTTAACTATGTACATATTACAATCCATTATTGGGACATGTTTATTTTATCAATTTGGATTTGGTTGGTATGGCAAGGTCAGTGTCGCAACAGGTGTGTTAATCGCAATCGGCATAATTGTTGTTCAAATGGTTTTAGCTGAAATCTGGCTATCAAAATGGAAGCAGGGTCCGTTAGAAGCAATTTGGCGTAAAATAACGTATAAAGTGAAGCCGGGGGACACCAATTAGTTACGATTTTTATGCAGTGAAAAAATGTTATCGCAAAATTAAGGTAATTTAGATCATATTGTTGTATCATGTAGAAAAAAGAAGGAGCTCTTAAATCATGAAAATTTTATCATTCAAATTAGGTGGACATGTAAGTTTTGGACCGAAAGTAAAAAAAGAAGAAGCAGTATGGGATGTACTCGCTATTCAAAATGAACTTCAAGTTCTCCCTTCTTTTTCAAATTCAATCGTCGATGGTATTGCTTTAGGCTTTGATTTTGTTGAACAGATTCGTAAATTAGTAGAGGCAGCTGAAAAATCAGAGCGCGCGGATAGCTTTAAACGTGAATTTACGGTGATTGAATGGTTATCGCCAATTCCTCGTACACCCAAAAATATTATGTGTATTGGTAAAAACTATAATGAGCATGCAAAAGAAATGGGCGCAGAAGCAGCTCCAACAGAGTTAATGGTATTTACAAAATCACCAACTGCTATCGCTGCTGACGGCCAAACGATAGCGATTCATGCAGACCTTTCATCTAAAATGGACTACGAAGGGGAGCTTGCAGTCGTGATTGGTAAACGAGGTAAAAATATTCCTAAAAACTTAGCATACGATTACGTGTTTGGCTACACAATCGCCAACGACATTACAGCACGTGATCTGCAAGATAAACATAAGCAATATTTCTTAGGCAAAAGCTTGGATGGAACTTGCCCACTTGGACCATATCTTGTCACAAAAGATGAAATTCCAAACCCACAAGACTTAACTGTCGTAACAAAAGTGAATGATGAAGTACGTCAAAACGGTACGACTAAAGATATGATGTTCTCAGTAGAAACATTAGTATCCATCCTATCTCAACACGTAACATTAGAGCCAGGAGATGTTATTTTAACAGGTACGCCAGCGGGTGTTGGTAAAGGCATGAACCCGCCACAATTTTTAAAAACGGGCGATACTGTCAAGGTATCTATCCAAGGAATTGGAACATTAGTGAACCATTTCGAATAATTATTCAAATCCGCGTGAGTCGATGCTCCGCGGATTTTTTAGTATATTTGGTGAACGCAATTGTAATATTTGAAACCATTTCCACCTCATGATAGGATAGAGTTTGATAGAAAAAGAATGAGGTGGGGACACAAATGGATTTTTTAACAAATACAACACATCTACACATTACGACATGGGTAGTGGGTCTCGTAATCTTTTTCATTGCAGCACTTAGCGGCAAGCAATCAAAAGGCTTACATATGGCATTACGATTATTTTACATTCTAATTATTATTTCTGGCGGGGCATTATTCATCCATACAATGGGCTATGGTCAAGGTATGCTATACGGCTTCAAATTTATCGCTGGTATTTTAGTCATCGGTATGATGGAAATGGTATTAGTTCGCCAAAAGAAAAACCAACCAACAGGCATGTTCTGGATCTTATTCGCAGTGTTTTTATTCATCACGCTGTTCTTAGGATTCAAACTACCAATGAACATTAATTTCCTTGCGTAATTGCTCGTAAAGGTCGTGAAGTTTTCGCTTCACGGCTTTTTAATTGTTTAAAAGGCAGGTACGTATCGCCCAATTTAGGTGGCAGATTGCCTGAGGGCGAGTGAAGAAAGCTCAGGTTAACCGAAGAAACGCTCAGGTAAAAAGAGACAATCGCTCGGTTCAACCGCGGTAACGCTCAGCTACAACTAACAACCGCTCCGGCGGGCCAATGTGGAGCTGAAATGAGCATCAAATAGAGCGTAGTTAGTGTTAGTTGTCGCTTATGACTGCTCACGTTAGACCGCGAAGAATACTAAAGTTGACACCTTTTTGCCGTAATTCATTTTGCAATTCGGGAAAATATTTTGAAATGATAGCGACGGTACTGTTTTATTTGGTAAAATGACGATGGATTGGTTTGAAAGAGAGGGAATAAAAGTGAAATTTAAGAAGTGGATAAGTGCGACAGCTGCTTCGCTTTTACTGGCGACTTCATTGTTTGGAGCATTACCAGTAGCACATGCAGATGAAGTACAAACAAGAACGATTGCACAAGAAAGCATCTATGATTTACTCGTTGACCGTTTCTTTAATGGCTCGGGCACTAACGATTTTGATACAAATACGCAAGACCCTTCGAAATTTGCTGGTGGTGACTTTACTGGGCTCCAAGATAAACTAAAATTTATCGGAGAGATGGGGTATACAATCGTCTCCATTGGGACAATTTTCTCTACAGACGTGTATGATGGCTCGATGCCAACAAGCTATACGACAATAGAAGAGCATTTTGGGACAGCAGAAGAATTCCAAAGTGTTATTGAGGCCTATAAAGCGAATAATATGTCGATCATGGTTGATTTTCCTCTAAACAATGTAAGTCCAAACCATGAGTGGGCAAAGGACGCAGTAAAACAGGACTGGATCGCCTCTACAAATAATGGTCAAGTACAATGGGATTTAACAAACAAAGATGTACAAAACGCCCTGATTGAGGCGGCAACAGAATTCGCCTCTACATATAATATTGGTGGTATTCGTTTAACAAATATTGCTGATGCTGATACAGCATTTATCAATGCGCTAATTGATGCGTTAAAAGGCACGAAAGATTCATTATATGTGATTGCAAATGAAGAAAGTGATGCGAATTTTGATGCGAACTTCTCACCTGTAACAGCAGATATTTACCGTAATATTTTTAAAAATGTTGATATGGATTCTTCCAAGCTAATGGAACCTTTTTCAAGCGACAAACCGACGCAAATTATGATTGATTCACTTCAAACACATCGTTTTACATTTGACTCTGCGTCTGAAAATATGTTCCCACCAACTCGACTAAAAATGGCGTTGGGTGCTCTATTTATGTTGCCAGGAATACCAGTTGTACAGTATGGCTCAGAAATTGCAATGAACGGGGAAGCGAAACCCGATACTCATCAATTTTATAATTTTAAAACGGATGAAGAATTAATTGATTACGTAAAAAATGTACAATCCTTAAGAAATAAATCTGCGGCATTACGTAATGGCGATTTTGAGGTCATTACAAATGAAAATGGTCTACTTGTATTTACAAGAACATCTGATGAAGAACAATGGGTCATCATGATAAACAATACTGGTAAAACACAACGCGTTGATTTTACACCGGCTCAGCTTGGTGAGGGTAAAATGCTCAATGGTATATTGCATCAAGAAAAAGTTCGTATTAATGACAAAGACGTGTATCCAGTTATTTTAGACCGAGAAATGGTAGAGATCTATCAAGTTAAAGAAGATAAAGGCTTAAATATTCCCTATATGGTGGCACTTGGATTAGTGTGGCTAATATTTATAGGATTTGTAGTTGTTATTATTAAACGAGGTAAAAAACGTCGCCAGGAACAAGACGTTACAAATTAACCAATGAAAATCCCTCCAGTACGGCCAATTTGGCGAGCGCGGAGGGATTTTTACATTAAGCTTGGTAGCTTTTATTTGAAAAGAAAATAGCAATTGTGCCTGGCCCTACATGGGAGCCAATGGCTGAACCAATCATTGTAATTTGAACTGCTTTTGGTGCGAACTTGTCCTGGATGGCTGCTTTTACTTCGTTGGCAAAGACTAGGTCATCACTATGGCTAATGCCGACAATTTTGTCGGAAAAATTACCACCACGTTGTTGCATCAAATCTAACATACGTGTAATGGCCTTTTTACGTCCACGTGATTTTTCAATTGGTACAAGTTTACCGTCCTCAACATTTAATATTGGCTTAATACTAAGGAGTCCACCAAGAAATGCACTGGCCTTAGATACACGGCCACCCTTTGCAAGGTAGTCTAAATCCTCTACTGTAAAAAGATGCTCCATCTGTGAAGCAAGTGAAGTTAATTTTGTTTCCAGTTCCTCCAATGTGGCACCAGTATTACGAAGTTGAACCGCTTCTTCAACCACTAATCCGTGACCTAAGGAAGCACATTTAGAATCAATGATAGTTAGCTTAAGCGATGGATATTGTTCAAGTACTTGATTGCGAATCATCAAGGCAGTACTGTATGTACCTGATAATTCTGATGAAAAAGCGATATAAACGCCTTCCTCGTCGCTTTGTGCTAATTTTTCAAAGTGTTTAAGGAAGAGCTCTGGTGATACTTGTGACGTTTTTGGGTGGGCACCTTGTCGAATAGCATCGTAAATTTCCTTACAATCAATGGCAATGACATCATCATATTCGCTGTTGTTTAAATGCACGCGTAATGGCAGTAGCACGACATCATTCTCTTCATAGTAAGACTTCGGTAAATCACATCCACTATCAGTAAAAATTTTCATTATCTTGTCCCCCTAAATAAACTGTCTTCATCCAAATTTAAACCGTAAAAAATGGAAAGTCAATCGAGCTTACTACGTAACTATGATAATTTCAAGCGTTCAATGAGTATTTTAGCGATACCATCTTCGTTATTGGTCGTAGTAATTTCATTGGCAATGTTTTTTAAGGACGGAATGCCGTTGCCCATTGCGACACCAATGCCTGCAAAATCAATCATTTCCAAATCGTTATCTTCATCGCCAAAGGCTATAATTCGCTCACGTGGGATACCTAAATCTTTCGCAACATGTGAGAGTCCTACTGCTTTATTTAAGCCACGTCGGACAATCTCAATAATGTGTAGTGGTGCGCCCCAACGACGATGCTCAATAACCTCTGCATGAACTGCTTGTAAATGATCACGGATAATCATTGAATTGACTTCATTTGCTTGGATAAGTAGACTTGTTGGATTATCCTGCAAATGCGTCGATAAATCACCGAGTGTAATCTTAGGATTGCCCATGTTAAAAATATTTAAAATTCGGTCATCCGGTGTATGGACATAAATGTCATCGATCACCTCAGCAATAATATTTTCATATTCATAACTATTCACTGAATCAACGACATCACGCACAACGCTTAAATCAATCGGTGTATGCATTGCTTGCCAAGCCATATTTTTTGGATGGTGAACGTAAGCACCATTAAAATTAACAATGGGAGTTGTCAGACCGAGCTCATGGTAATAAATATCGCTTGCACGATAAGGACGACCTGTGGCAATCATCACCTGATGTCCTTGTTCTTTTGCCTGCAATAATGTTTTTTTAGTTTTCGCTGAAATTTGTTGTTGGTCCGTTAATAACGTCCCATCTAAATCTAAAACAATCAAATGCGGTTTCATAGCATGTTGCCCCTTTCCTATATGTTTGAATAGTATCGCTTTGTCACCTTCTCGTCAAAATTTTGTCATGTAGAAAAAAGTTTGCTAACATAAAAAGAAGAGACAAAAGTTGGGAGTGACAAAAATGTATACAGAGAGAGAAGTGTGGGGAAATATTCCTTTATTACATATACATACAGACGATATGAATGAAGAAACCCCAGTCGTGATTTTCTTGCACGGCTTTATGAGTGCAAAAGAACATAATTTACATTATGCATATCAGCTAGTCAATAAAGGGGTGCGTGTCCTATTACCAGACGCAAAATTACATGGTGATCGAAGTGAAGGCTTAACAGAGATGCAAATGAATTCACACTTTTGGGATATTGTCTTAAATTCTATTCATGAAGTAGAGCAATTATATAATGAGTTAAAGAATAAACAACTATTAGTGAATGATAAGATTGGTGTGGCTGGTACTTCGATGGGGGGAATTGTCACAGCGGGATGCTTAAAGCTTTATGATTGGATACAAACAGCGGCGATATGCATGGGCGCACCTTGCTATATAGAATTAGGCGCATATCAATTACAACAGTTTGCTGAAAGTGGCTTAAATTGGCCGATGTCAGAAGAAGAAGTACGAAAAACGAATGAGCAATTAGCGAAGTATGATATAAGCTTAACACCAGAAAAATTTGCACAACGCCCGGTATTTTTCTGGCATGGTAAAAAAGATAAAACTGTGCCATTTAAAGATACCTATACTTTCTATTTAAAATTACGTGCGTATTATGAAACGAAACCAGAAGAGTTGAATTTCTTCGTTGACAATCAAGCCGGTCATGCTGTAACTCGTGATGGTATGCTAGCAGCGACTGAATGGCTTGCGCAGCATTTGGCATAATAAGTAGCATCTGCTATGATGAAGTTAACACTGTGATGGAAGGAGAAATACAGATGGATCAAGATATGAAAGACAGTATGTTAAGTGCATTAGAAAATGTAATTGACCCTGAGCTGGGTATTGATATTGTCAACTTAGGATTAGTATATGATGTTGAATTAGATGAAGAGGGCTTAGCAACAGTCACAATGACGCTGACATCAATGGGATGTCCACTTGGCCCTGTTATTGTTGACCAAGTAAATACAGCATTAAACGAACTACCAGAAGTAAAAAGTACTAATGTTAACATTGTGTGGAATCCACCTTGGTCGAAAGACAAGATGTCCCGATACGCAAAATTGGCATTAGGCGTACGTTAATAAGACTTTAGCTCAATGTATTTGTAGCTAGTTTTGGTACTAAATAGAGTACGCAAAAACAAATTCCCACTGCACCCTGCATGTGGGAATTTGTTGTATAACGGATTAATCGATTCGGCAAATTTGTAATGGACAATTTTCACAGGCGATTTCATCTTTGAGAAATTGTAAATCATGAATCGTAATATATCCTTTTTCAAAGGATAAAATATTATGCTTTTTTAAATCATTTAGCATACGATTTATCATTTCTCTACTTGTTGCACACAGATTAGCAATTTCTGAATTTGTTAATGGAAAGTCGATCAAAATCGTACCGTTTTCTAATATGTTTCCATAGGTATTAGATAAACGAATTAACGTTGAAAATAAAGCACCCTTCTTACCGTTTAATACTAAATCACGCAAACGACTTTGATGCTTTAAATTTTCAGTTTGTAGCCATTTTAAATATTCAACCATTAAATTAGGTTGTTCCATTAATAATTGCTCCAACGATTTACGGCTAAGGACGTATAACGTAGATGGCTCTAATACTTTTGCAGTCATGGAGTGATACGTAAGGTTACAAAATAATGACCCCTCCCCAATAATACTATTAGGACCACAAATTCGTATTGTTAATTCTTTTCCACTTTCAGTTTCCTGACTAATCGAAATGGCACCAGTGTTAATATAATATATTTCTTTTGCGCGTTCGCCTTCTAAAAAAATTTTACTTTCTTTATTCACTTTTATAAAAACTCCGTGTTTTTTAAAAAGAGCATGAATTTTCTCTTGATAATCATCCATTAATACCATAACTCACACACATCTCTTTCTTTTTGTAATAAGTGACTGTATTACAAAAGAATGGTAGATTAATCATTCCGATATACTAAAACAACGAAACATATCATTATTATAACGTAATCTTCTCTATGTAAGGGGAAAATTTTTAGTGCTAATTTTTTGCTTGAGCTTGTCGTTTGTTGTAAAATTAAGTTAGTCAAAAAAGGTCAAACATTTTCGGTAAAATAGAATGGTGAATATGATTACGCCAAACATAATTGAAAAGGAGTGCTAATGATGCAATTTCAACAAATGGATAATAAAAAACCATTAGAACAATTTGGACGTAATTTAATTGAAGAAGTAAAAAACGGCAAGATGGATCCAGTTATTGGCCGTGACGAAGAAATTCGTAATGTTATTCGTATTTTAACGCGAAAAACAAAAAATAATCCGGTATTAATTGGTGAACCAGGTGTTGGTAAAACAGCGATTGTAGAAGGGCTTGCTCAACGTATTGTGAAAGGTGATGTACCAGAGGGGTTAAAAGAATGCGTCTTGTATGAGCTTGATATGAGTGCGTTAATAGCAGGAGCTAGTTATCGTGGACAATTTGAAGAACGATTAAAAGGTGTATTGAAAGAAGTCAAAGAATCACAAGGGCGTATCATTTTATTTATCGATGAAATTCATACGATTGTTGGTGCAGGGAAAACAGATGGTGCAATGGATGCAGGAAATATGTTGAAGCCGATGCTGGCTCGTGGTGAGTTACATTGTATCGGTGCTACAACATTAGACGAATACCGTATGTATATTGAAAAAGACCCAGCTTTAGAACGTCGTTTCCAACAGGTGCTAGTGCGTGAACCATCTATAGAAGACACGGTATCCATTTTACGCGGTTTAAAAGAACGCTTTGAGTTACATCATGCTGTACGTATTCATGACCGTGCCATTGTGGCGGCAGCAGAGCTTTCCAATCGCTATATTACAGAGCGCTTTCTACCTGATAAAGCAATTGATTTAATAGATGAGGCCTGTGCAATGATTCGTACGGAAATTGATTCGATGCCACAGGAATTAGATGCAGTGACACGTCGTATTATGCAACTTGAAATTGAAGAGCAAGCACTACGTAAAGAAAAAGATGAGGCAAGTAAAAAACGTCTTGAGCAATTACGAGACGAATTATCCAAACTAAAAGAATCCTCTGAGGGGATGCGTAAGCAGTGGGAAGCTGAAAAAGATGCACTTCATGGTATTCAGAAAAAACGTGAAATACTCGACAAATACCGTCGTGATTTAGATGAAGCTGAAAGTAAATATGATTTGAATAAAGCAGCAGAATTACGTCACGGAAAAATCCCTACACTTGAAAAAGAAATTCAAGATATGGAAAAACAGTTAGAGGATGGATTAGAGGTCCGTATTTTACGCGAGGAAGTAACTGCAGATGAAATAGCTTCGATCGTGTCTCGATGGACAGGTATTCCCGTTACAAAATTAGTTGAAGGGGAACGAGAAAAATTACTGCGTTTAAAAGATACGCTACATGAACGGGTAGTGGGGCAGGACACAGCTGTTCAGCTTGTAACAGAAGCGGTATGGCGTGCTCGTGCAGGTATTAAAGATCCACATCGTCCGATTGGTAGCTTCTTATTTTTAGGACCAACTGGTGTTGGTAAAACGGAGCTAGCAAAGGCACTAGCTGCACAGTTATTTGATTCTGAAGATCATTTTATCCGTATTGATATGAGTGAATATATGGAGAAGCATAGCGTGTCACGTCTTGTTGGTGCACCTCCAGGCTATATTGGCTATGAAGAAGGGGGACAATTAACAGAAGCTGTTCGCCGTAATCCGTATTCAGTTGTATTACTGGATGAAATTGAGAAGGCTCATCCCGATGTAGCCAATATTTTACTGCAAATTTTAGATGATGGTCGCATTACGGATAGTCAAGGTCGAATAGTCAACTTTACAAATACAGTTGTGATTATGACATCTAATATTGGTTCTAATTACTTAATGGAAGCAAAAAAAGATGATGTAGCGGTTGAAGATTTAGTGATGTCTGCACTACGTCAGCATTTTAAACCAGAGCTA
The DNA here is from genome assembly GCF_049058285.1 of Lysinibacillus sp. UGB7. Classification (NCBI taxonomy): domain Bacteria; kingdom Bacillati; phylum Bacillota; class Bacilli; order Caryophanales; family Bacillaceae; genus Lysinibacillus; species Lysinibacillus sp. UGB7. Next base: position 35,111 of record NZ_JBMGUV010000032.1, on the reverse strand, counting down.
TTGAATCGTATGGATGATATTATCCTATTCCATGCTTTATCAGATGAGCATTTCACAGCCATTGGTTGGAAATACGTTGAACAGCTTGTCAAACGTGTAGCAGAACAGGACATAACTTTAGAAGTAGAAAAAGACGTTATTAATTGGGTTGTGGAGCAAGGTGCAGATGTGCAATTTGGTGCGCGTCCATTAAAACGTTTCGTGCAACGATACATTGAAACAGCTGTTGCGAAGGAATTATTACGTGGTGAAGTTTTACCAGGCGAAACATTGCGTGTAAAAATGCTTGATGGCTACTGTATCGTGGAAAAATAATAGAAAAAAACCTGTTTCGCTTGAGGCGAGACAGGTTTTTTTTAGGATTTGATTAGTGATGGTCTGCAGCTTCTGGCGTTGGCTCGTTTGGAATGATTGCACCAATTACGAAAATTAGTACTGAGAACACAACTGAAATGATAGCACCTGTTTGGAAATCAAATGGTACACCAAGTACAGAACTTACTACATAGTTCAACATTGAAACCAGTAGGAATGACCATACGAATGTAACGATATATTGCATTAAATTTCACCTCAACCGAACTTTTTAAAAGCATAAGTTTTACTACATATACATTATCATATCATAACATAAGACGAAAAAAAAAGAACCTTTTATGATAAAGTGAACTTTAATCGTTGGTATACTTTCTCCACCGATGATAGGTTGATCCAAGTAGGTTTTTAGCCGTGGCTTGATCTCCCATTGAAACGCTTGATTTCTCTATGTTTTGAAGCGGAGGACTTAATATTAGAGAGTTTAAAGTATCATGGCGATTTTGTCACAACAATGTGACACTTATCACGATGTAGTATTATGAGGGCACTGAAAAAGTTCATAAAATAAATTTTAGCCATGGCGGAAACGATTAATCGTGACCGCCATGGCTTTTTCTTCGATGCCGTTGATTTCCGTTTCAGCGGACGCTTTCCTGGGGTCAGATCACTAATCCACCAAGGAGTCGCCGCCTGTACTCCAATCAACTAATTTTATCGTTTCACCATATGTCCAGCTAGACAGATAAACATACCGGCATCTTTATTAAAATCAAAAGTTGTTTTACGTTGAGCATTTGAAGAGCAAGCAGCTTTTCAAGAAACGGAAAGATTCAAAGACTTAGCGAAAAAGCGCTATAAGATTGAATCGTAGAATAGTGAGTTGAAAAATCCGCATCGCTTTCCGCGGGCAAAGCCGCCGTTTTCCATAGCCTTGTTTATACTCAGCTATCTTTTTACATTAATAGCTGTTATAAGATTTTCGATTTATAATTTCAGCCATAAGCTCCCAAAATATGCTTCTTTTTAGCATTGCCTTGTTAAAGAAAAAAGCATAACGACTAGGCACTTGATAACACTAGTTTTAAGGCATTAATTTTAATTCATCTTGCACCCTTCCTTCATTATGAGTTATAATTATGACCAGTTACTAATAATTGATAGTAAGAAAGCAGAGGGGTAGCTATATGAACGCAGGTATTATAGGGATAGGCAGATACGTTCCAGAAAAAGTCGTTACGAATTTTGACTTAGAAAAAATTATGGACACGTCAGATGAATGGATTCGAACTCGTACAGGAATTGAAGAACGCCATTTTGCTGCTGAGAATCAGGAAACTTCGGATTTGGCAGTAGCTGCTGCTAAAGATGCTATTGCGAAAGCAGGTATTATGCCTGAGGAAATAGGACTAATACTTGTAGCAACTGTAACACAAGATCAAAATTTTCCAAGTGTAGCATGTATGGTTCAGGAGCAAATTGGTGCAGTAAATGCAGCGGCGATGGATCAGGCAGCGGCTTGTGCAGGATTTATATATAGTTTAGTGACAGCCAAGCAATTTGTAGAATCAAATGCTTATAAATATGTCTTAGTAGTAGGTGTTGAAAAGCTGTCAAAAGTACTTGATTGGGAAGATCGTAATACGGCTGTGTTATTTGGAGACGGTGCAAGTGCTGCCATTATTGGCCCAGTTTCAGAAGGTAGAGGTATCTTATCTTTTGAGCTTGGAGCTGACGGCACAGGTGGTAAAAATCTTTATTTAACACAGCAACAGACGATTGCCATGAATGGTCGTGAAGTCTTTAAATTTGCAGTACGCCAAATGGGCGAATCTGCTTTGAATGTGTTAGATAAAGCAGGTTTAACAAAAGAAGATGTGGACTTTTTAGTACCACATCAAGCGAATATTCGTATTATGGAGTCTGCACGTGAACGTCTCGATTTACCAATTGAAAAAATGTCGAAAACGATTCACAAATATGGTAATACATCGGCGGCATCTATTGGCATATCATTGGTAGAAGAGCTTGAAGCAGGTAAAATAAAAGATGGTGACTTACTAGTACTTATTGGTTTTGGCGGTGGCTTAACTTGGGGTGCCGTTGCAATGAGATGGGGAAAATAATAACGATAAATGCTTGAGGGGAGTAAGACAATGAGTAAACGACGAGTAGTAATTACAGGAATTGGCGCAGTTACACCACTAGGGAATAGCATCGAAGAAACATGGGCAAACATTAAAGCTGGGAAATCTGGTGTGGGCGAGTTAACACGTTTAAATAAAGATCTATTCGCTGCTAAAATTGCCGCTGAAGTAAAAGATTTTGATATTGAAAAGTATATTGAACGTAAAGAAGCCCGTAAAATGGATCGCTTTACACATTATGCATTAGCAGCCTCTATCATGGCGATGGAAGACGCACAGCTTACAATTGACGAAGAATTAGCACCGCGCGCAGGCGTGTGGATTGGCTCTGGTATTGGCGGTATGGAAACGTATGAACAACAATTTTTAACGTTCCAAGATCGTGGAGCAAGACGTGTAAGTCCATTCTTTATTCCGATGATGATTCCAGATATGGCATCAGGTCAAGTATCGATTCATTTCGGCGCAAAGGGCATTAATTCTTGTTCTGTAACGGCTTGTGCTTCTGGAACAAATTCAATTGGTGATGCATTTAAAGTAATTGAACGAGGCGATGCAGATGTAATGATTTCGGGTGGTGCAGAGTCTCCAATCGTAACAATGGCAGTTGCAGGCTTCTGTGCAAATACAGCCTTGTCTTTAAATACAGACCCAACAACAGCTTCACGTCCATTTGATAAAAATCGCGATGGCTTTATTATTGGTGAAGGTGCGGGGATTGTTATTTTAGAAGAGTATGAGCATGCAAAAGCTCGAGGTGCAAAAATTTATGCCGAAGTACTTGGATACGGATCAACTGGTGATGCCCACCATATTACAGCCCCAGCCCCAGAAGGCGAGGGTGCAGCACGTGCGATGAAGCAAGCATTAGCTGATGGGGGTGTAGAACCTTCACAAGTGAGCTATATTAATGCGCACGGAACAAGTACACCATACAATGATTTATTTGAAACGCAGGCTGTAAAATCAGCCTTTGGCGATCATGCTTACAAACTAGCGATGAGTTCTACAAAATCAATGACAGGTCACTTATTAGGCGCAGCTGGTGGTGTTGAAGCGATTTTCACAGCACTTGCGTTACAAGAGGGAATCCTACCACCAACAATCAATTTAACAGATCCAGATCCTGAATGTGATTTAGATTATGTGCCAAATGAAGCGCGAGCGGCAAATATAGAGTATGCAATGAGTAACTCTCTTGGATTTGGCGGTCACAATGCTAGTCTATTATTAAAAAAATATGATGAATAAATAAAACGTCAGCTTGTAAACAAACTCGGGTAAAAGAGTTTGGTTGCAGGCTTTTTTTACAATAGAAAGGAAGCATCATCAAGTCCGCAAAAAGCCACTTGCTTTCCATGGACGAACCATCTTGCCTATTGAGGGAAGAGATTCACCACTTCCTTGTGGAAGACATGTGCTTATGAAAAACAACACGCTCACTCATCCTATTATTAAAAAAACCTGTAGCAAACTAGAAATTCTTCAGGTTTGTCTACAGGCTCATGTATTTTTTATTATTTTTTTGAATAAATGATAAATAAGAAGAAATAGAAAGGATGCCGTCTACTTGTTCCGTCTCTTTTTATTTTTAATGAGCTATGGCTTAATGATACTTTCAATAGGAAATTTGATTTTGTACTTGAATTATCGTACTCTCGGTTATTCTTGGTCTGTTGTTTTTAAATTCATGGTCCATACCACAGAGTTTTACTTGGCGATTGGGGCCTGCATTGTTTTATGCGGTGTTGTACTTGACTTTGGTTTTGAGCGAACATCCTAGTCTGAAAGATAAGGAGAGAATGTCACGCTAATTCCGAGTGCAGATGCTACCTGTTGGGCCAAGATTGTACCTTGGTCATCATGGACTTTGGCTAAATGTTCCTTACCTTCGACGAATGAATCTATTTCAAGATCGATCCATTCACCAAAGTTGCACATCCATGAGGTCAACTCAGCTAGCAAAGCATCATTTAAAGGAAGGTTTTCTAATTCCAAATTTGCCAGACACTGACCACACCATAGAGGATCAGCACCAAAGTCTCCTTCTAAAATAAGCGTGTGTATTGGCTTTTTACAATATTCGCAGAACATAGACATAGACAAACCTCTTAGCGACGCGTGCGGCCTAAGCCCATTGCTTCTTCCATACGTTTTAATGTAGCACTGGCAATGTTATTTGCTTTCTCTGCACCTTCATCTAAAATGATGTCCAATTCAGCTGATTCTACGAGATTGTAGAACTTCTCTTGTATTGGTGTCAGATGGTCGATAACTGCTGTGGCCACACCTTGTTTGAAGCCACCGTAGCCAATACCTTCGTATTTTTTTACTAAATCGTCGATAGATACACCTGAAATTGCTGATTCGATCGTCAGTAAATTTGAAACACCAGGTTTATTTGCAACATCAAATGCCACAATACCATCAGAGTCAGTTACGGCAGATTTAATTTTTTTCTCAATATCTTTTGCAGAATCTAATAGCTTGATGTTTGCTTTTGTATTTGGATCAGATTTACTCATTTTTTTCGTAGGTTCTTGTAATGATTTAATACGAGCACCTGCTTTTGGTAATTGAATTTCAGGAATAGTAAGTACTTCACCATAACGTTTATTAAAACGTTCTGCAAGATCTCGTGTAAGTTCAATATGTTGCTTTTGATCATCGCCTACAGGGACGATATTAGTATTGTATAATAAAATATCTGCGGCCATTAACGGTGGATATGTTAAAAGAGCTGCTGAAACAGTTTCTTTTCCATGTGATTTATCTTTGAACTGAGTCATACGCTCTAATTCCCCAATAGATGCAACACATTGTAAAATCCAGCCTGCTTGTGCATGAGCAGACACTTCTGATTGAATGAATAAAGTGGATTTCTGTGGGTCGATACCAGTTGCTATATACATAGCAGCTAAGTTACGAATGTTTTTACGCAACTCTTTAGGGTCTTGTGCGACCGTGATGGCATGCTGGTCAACGATACAATAAATTGCATTTCCTTCATCTTGTAATGCAGGGAATTGCTTGAATGCTCCAAGATAGTTCCCTAATGTAACAATTCCTGTTGGCTGTACGCCTGAAAAAATAGTTGTCAAAATAAATTTCCTCCTTCGAGTTAGCAAATAAATTTAGCCCGGGTACAATCAAGATTTTTTGATCATGGACGGATAGCCATCGTACTACCTAGTAGAGTGCCCGAACGAATACTAAAGAACATAAAAAAACATCATGCGTCCTCATTAGTTCTTTCTAATGAAGGGACGAATGATGTTAGTATCCGCGGTACCACCCAGCTTGCCAAAAAGGCCACTCGACTTCGTAACGTGAAGGGACGAGCTTTGCTAGTAGTCAATTGTACACGTACTTGAACGTTCGCAAAACTAACTCGGAAGTCCATTCCAAACGCGTACACGATCTGTTTGCAGCAACCACAGACTCTCTAAACGTGCACAATGCATTTGTACTACTCTTCGTCAGCGTTTTTAATTATTGCAAAAATTATATTATAAAGAGTTAACTAATTGCAAGCATATAAAAATCAGACTTTTAGCGGTGTTTTTTTTTTGAAAAAAACTTTATGCTGGTTATGCTGTGTTTTTTTGTTAAAGAAGCAACCTTTATTACTAAGTATACGTCCCAATTGTACACGTGAAATTGACATTATTCTCGTTTATGTTTTTTAACTGAGAACAACCGAGAACAAGTAGTTGTAATAAATGAATGTTTAAAAACGCTGATAAGTGGGAATATTATTAGTAGTTCACGGTATACATTTCATATAAATAGCCTATTTAAAGCCATATAAATAGACAGAATATTTTGTAATATGGTTGTTCTTTTTTTCATTGGAACTATATTCAAATACAGCAGAGTGCTGTATAATGGAGATGTAGATTTACATTACATTAATTCTAATTTAACAAACTGTTTTATAGATAACGATTACAATCAGAAAGGATGTGTCAGTATGATAGTAACTTTATTTACATCACCTAGTTGTACGTCTTGCCGAAAAGCGAAAGCATGGTTGGAGGAACACGAAATCCCGTATACAGAGCGAAATATTTTTTCTGAGCCGTTAAGCATTAGTGAAATAAAAGAAATTTTACGCATGACAGAGGATGGGACAGATGAAATTATTTCAACTCGTTCTAAAATTTTCCAAAAACTAAATGTTGATGTAGAAAGCTTACCATTACAGCGCTTATATGAGTTAATTCAAGAATATCCTGGATTATTACGACGTCCAATAATCTTAGATGAAAAACGTTTACAAGTGGGATACAACGAAGATGAAATTCGTCGATTCTTACCACGTAAAGTTCGTGCTTATCAATTACAAGAAGCACAGCGTATGGTGAACTAATATCTCCCTATTGTGCATATAATGTATTAGGTGTTGCAAATGCAAAAAGCATGTTGTGACATCTATTTTTTTGTGCTTTACTTATGTAAAAACCTCCTGTACAGGATATAATATTTAATAGGAAAAAGTCATATATTTCCGTAAAAGTATGTTAAACTTGATTTTAGCCAAATAGTTTACTACAATTTCAATAATTCAAATATCTTTTGTGAAACGGTGTATATCCTTTTCATTTTATGAAAGAACAGCATACAATAGAATTAGAGACAACTGTGAACTGTAAATACAAAGATCTCAGTTGCTCGACGCTTTAATTGTGGTGTGGTCAAAGGTTGAAAAACAAGGGAGTATGAAGGTTAAAAACAATGAATCAAAGCATACTAATGAAATAATACTGTTTTTCGACAAATGACAGTGAAGGGAGATGAAGTCTAGTGGACATCGAACGTGTAAATGAAAATACACTCAAGCTCTTTATAACGTACAATGATATAGAGGATCGCGGCTATAGTCGTGAAGAAATCTGGTACAACCGAGCAAAGGGTGAACAACTTTTTTGGGATATGATTGATGAAGTAAATACAGAGGATTATTTTGATGTAGAAGGTCCGATTTGGATTCACATCAATGCGTCTGAAGTTGGCTTAGAAATCATTGTCACACGTGCACACATATTAAAAGACGGTGAAACATTAGATGGTCATTCGCATTTTGATGAACACAAAGAAATGTTTGCCCCATTTGATGAAGTTGGAGACGATCTTCTCAGTCAACTAACTCAATTCGGTGACATTGACGAGTCAGAATTATTTATGGATACAGATATTTATGTTTATAAATTTAAAGATATTGATGAGTTAATCCCTGTTGCAAAACGCATGACAGATGAACTAGTGGATTCCTCATTATTCAAATATGAAGATTGGTATTATCTAGTTGTAGACTTCACGAATGCAGATGACGATTTAAATCGCCATGACAAAAATGCGGTCATTAAAGAATTTCTAAGCCCATCAAATTTCACAATTCATCGCCTCGAAGAATACGGCGATATGATTATGGAGTACGATTGCTTTGAAACTATTCGCAAGTATTTTAGCTAAATGATTCAAGCCTCTGAGAATATCCAGAGGCTTTTTTGTATGGCTTGTTTTCAGGGTGCGTATCTGGCTTGCATGTAGAGCGCATGACGATTAGCAATGCAAAAATCGAATTTGGCAAAAAAGCCGATTTTTTTTTTGTAGCGAGCGAGATGACATTTTATAATGGGATAAAAAGGAGACGATTTTATGCTAATTGCCCACACAGAGCATGGTAAGCCTTTTATCTCATATCAACATACAAGAGAAGCATTACAATTATTTCGCCGAAACTCAAATTTTTTTTGCCCACAATGTCAGCAACCTGTCCAGTTGAAAATTGGTACTGTCAATATCCCACATTTCGCACACATAGCGAATCAGGTTTGTGAACAGCTATTTGCAGAAGGTGAATCTATGCTTCATTTACAAGGTAAGGTTCAATTGTTCGAATGGCTGAAGAAACTTGGTCATACAGTAGAGTTGGAGCCATTTATAAAGAGGCTATCTCAACGACCAGATATACTTGTAACGAAAGAGCATCATCAAATAGCAATTGAGTTCCAATGTAGCGCACTCTCTCTTGAAAAATGGCAGTTGCGCACAGCAGGTTATGAAAGTATCCATATCAAAGCACTGTGGCTTTTTCAAACACCAAAGAAAAACCTTACCTCACAGGACACACTCAAAATTACTATTCCTCCTATCATACAACAAGCTATCACCTATCCTTATAAGGGTTTGCCCTATTTATTGACATATGATGCGCATACAACGAGGTTTAACTATTGGACGAATCTTCTTTATGTTCAAGGGCATACTTTTATAGCGAAACTACAGTACCTACCTATTGAAAAACAGCAATTTCCGTTTTATGTTCCGAAGCCAGTAACAAAAGAAGCATTTTATCGTTACTGGCAGCTCTATAAAAAGATTTGTGCGCAGTATGTATATCAAAGATTACTACGTAGTAAAAAAGGCGTGCAGGATACTTTTCTCCGAAGTTGTTATGAGCTACGCTATTCACTCGAGGCAATGCCTGTTTATGTTGGTATACCTGTTAAAAATGCAGAAGCAATTCCAATTTTTTCACTCGAATGGCAGACGATTTTACATCATTTTTGTAGGCAATGCCAACTGCATCCTCAAGCATTATGCAATGCAGATATTCAACTTTTTCTTCATCAGCTTGATTTGGAGGTGACAAGTGACGCCGTTCAAGCTGTAAAAAATTATTGTAAGGTGTTCGAAAGGTGGATGCAAAACAAAGATAGTTTTCCAAATATCACAGAGCAAGTTTATGTACATTTTTTCAATTTTAATGAGGAGTAAGGTTGTCATTGTACCCCACATAAACGGTCAGTAGTCATCCATCAAGATGCAAGGTGAAAATAGGAGGGCGAACAACTGACCGTAAAAGCCCGATTGGTTCAACTAATAATCAGTGGGGAAGAAGAAAATCCCCACTGATTGAAGTTGTCACAGTATAACGAAATGGGAGCACAATGTTTAGGTTTAGAAGCCAATATTATGTAAGTAATTAGTTGGTTCAATTTAACATAAATTACTCTACCAATAATAGGGTCACTTTATTTGCAATTGCCACAATATACTGAGAAAATATGAGAGTACAGGAAAAACTAACATATAGAGGGGGCTGGCATATGGCTAGTAACAGCAATCAGCTTTTAATGAGAAATGAAATACCAGTAGAGTTAACTTGGCGCTTGGAGGACATTTTTGCAACAGATGCACAGTGGGAAGAGGAATTAAAAGAAGTCGCAGCATTTGCAAAACAGGCACCAAGTTATGCAGGTACTTTAAAAAATGGTGCAGACGCCTTATTAGCAGTCCTAACGTATTACGATCAAATTTACCAGCGCACTATGAAGCTCTACACATATGCTCATATGCGTTACGACCAAGATACAACAAATAGCTTTTATCAAGATATGAATAGCCGTATCCAAACGTTAGCAACAAATATTTCAGCTGCCCTATCGTTTTTAACGCCGGAAATTTTGTCATTAAGTGAAGAAACAATTGAAAGTTACTTAGCGGAAAAAAAGGAATTACAATTATATAAGCAATCTTTAAAAGAGATTACCATGGCACGTCCGCATGTGTTACCTGCTGAGCAGGAAGCACTTCTTGCCCAAATGTCAGAGGTAACAGGTACAGCATCGAATACATTTAGTATGTTGAACAATGCGGATATGGTCTTCCCAAAAGTGAAAAATGAAGATGGGGAAGAGGTTCAGCTTACACATGGTAACTATATTAAGTTCTTAGAAAGTAAAGACCGCACTGTACGGGAAGCGGCATTTAAAGCAATGTACGAGACATATGGTCATTTTAAAAATACATTTGCGTCTACATTAACAGGCAATGTGAAAAAACATAATGTAAGTGCACGTATTCGTAATTATGATTCTGCCCGTCATGCGGCAATGTCAAATAACTTTATTCCCGAAAATGTATACGATCAATTAGTAGAGACAATTCACAAGCATTTACCAGTTATGCAGCGTTACATTGCCTTACGCAAAAAGTTGTTAGGCGTAGAAGAATTGCATATGTGGGACTTATTCACACCACTTGTGAAAGAAGTCGACATGAAAATGCCATATGACGAAGCGAAGGACATTTTAGTGAAGGCTTTAGCACCACTTGGTGAGGAATATCAGGGCATTGTCCAAAGTGGTTTGGATAATCGCTGGGTAGATGTGAAAGAAAACAAAGGGAAACGTAGTGGTGCCTATTCTTCAGGTGCATATGGTACTAACCCTTATATTTTAATGAACTGGCAGGATAATGTAGATAATTTATTTACATTAGCGCATGAGTTTGGCCATAGTGTTCACAGCTATTACTCGCGAAATAATCAGCCGTTTGTCTATGGAGACTATTCTATTTTCGTGGCGGAAGTGGCGTCCACATGTAACGAAGAGCTATTAAATGATTATCTACTGAAAACAATTGAAGATCCTCAACAAAGGATTTATTTATTAAACCATTGGCTTGATGGCTTCCGCAGTACAGTTTTCCGACAAACAATGTTTGCAGAGTTTGAGCATTTAATCCATCAAATGGATCAAAATGGAGAGTCCTTAACATCAGAACGTTTAACGGAAGTTTATTATAATTTAAATAAACAATACTTTGGCGAGGATATGGTGGTAGACAAAGAAATTGGCTTAGAATGGGCACGTATTCCACACTTCTACTACAACTATTATGTATACCAATATGCAACTGGAAAATCAGCTGCAACTGCATTAAGTAAGCAAATTTTAGAAGAAGGTACACCAGCTGTAGAACGTTATATTAATAACTTCCTAAAAGCAGGCTGCTCAGACTTCCCAATCGAAGTATTAAAAGCAGCAGGTGTTGACATGAATGTAGCAAAACCAATTGATGATGCTTGTAAAGTATTTGAAGAGCGTTTAAATGAATTAGAAAAATTATTGTTAAATAATTAATTTGTGTGGCTGTAGTAAGTTTACTACAGCCATTTTCTATGCGGTGTTGAAAATATGGCCATGAATATTTTTAAAGATTAATGTTTTTCTTAGATTTCTAAATGGATAAAAGTATCCATCTTGAAAAAATACTGTACTGTAATCGCTTTCTATTTGACAAATTTGTGAATCTAGAGCACGTTTCATTGCTAATTTTATTATTCCATGATAAAGTGATTCTTGTGAAATAAATCACAAAACAAACATACACCCCTTTGTTTGAACGTGAACATTTCTCCCATCCCCTTTGTGAAAAAGAGGCGTCTCTATCTGTCGAGGATAGTGGCGTCTCTTTTATTTTTTCATGATGATGTTAGGGTGATTATAAAGGATTGTTTTGTGAGAATTCAGTAAGCACTTTTAGAAATTTACAGCGCTTCCTCTAATTTTTTTATGACTAATTTAGCTTAAGTTAAATATAAAAAGGATAGGGACTCATCACTAGTGTTTGAGTCCCTATCCTTTGAAAAATAGTATAATTGCATTATTTAGTACGCCATAAAGTAGCGTGGTCTGTTTGAATACGTTCAATTTTTTGTTGCAGCATGCGTTTTTTTAATTCACGTTCTGCAGATTGTTCTGTTAATGAATAGATGAAGGCTATCTCATTGGTTGATAATGTATGGTACTTCAGAAATAATTCTTCAAATGTTGGTAATGGTTGACGGATAAGTTGTTCATCCATCATTTCTTGTAATATATGCTCGTAAACTTCATAAGAGTAGCTACCACTAACTTTTAGTCCCTCATCTTCAATACACTCATTGAAAAAAACGATACTTGGTACTTCATCTACTTCCATTTCGCGTTTAATATATAAATCGCATTGGAAGGCACGAGCAGCTTCCTTTGAACCGAAATCTACAGTAAATTCATTCATATCTAATTGTACATCCTCTGCAATTTTTAAGAGAGTTGCATAGGAATTTACATCTTCATGTTTCAGTAATACATATTCTTGTAATTTGGACAAATATCGTGCGCCTGCACGTTTACCCTGTAACTCTGCTGCTTTGATGGCAATAGAAGGTAAAACAGGATGGTTGATGTCGAGTTCAATCCCAGATCCACAGCCTTTCGTACGCTTGCTCAGACAATTCAGAGAAGAAAGCTCTGTGCTTAGTACAAAACGCCATGTGAAATAATGATTATACTCAAGCTGTAATTTGCGAATAATCGCTTGCATACTGAAAGCTTCAGGACAAAGTGGATCTACGAAAATATACAATTCAATTGGCTTAATGGCAGTAGAAATCGCGTGAGTAGGCTCTTGTAGCATTTGAATATTATTCACGTAATAATTCCCCCTCATCGTCATTAGGTGTATTAATCATGTGATGAGCTGTTAACACTAAACGCTGATAATAAGTTTCACGGAACTTTCCTTCCAAACCAACTTCATCCATTGCTTCGGCCATACATTCGAGCCAAGCTTGTGCACGATCAGGTGTAATGGCAAAATTCATATGACGTGCACGCATCATTGGATGTCCATGTTCTTCTGTAAAAAGATTTGGTCCACCTAAATACTGTGTTTGAAATTGAATTTGCTTGCGGGCTGTCTCAGTTAAATCTTCTGGAAAGATTGGAATAAGATCAGGATGCTGAGCGACTCTTTTATAGAACGCATGGATGAGTTCTGAAAGTTTTTCAGCACCCAGCTCCTCATAAGGAACAGTGTATTTTCGACTCATGGGTAAATGCTCCTTTAATTCTTTATATGAAGTATATCGTAAAGTACGAATCAATTTGTTGGCAGGACAAATTGTCTTTTTTATAGATTTTGAATTTGTTCACCAGAAAAATGTGAATTTCTTGTGACTACCTTCATTCTATCAACGTCTTTTCGTTTACACAAACAAAGAGCTCTCGATTAGTTTTTCGCTAGAAAAGCACAAATTTCACCATCAAGGGTGAAATTTGCTGAGAAAGACTGAAAATATAGGGATACTGCGATTAAGCTGTGAAGTAATTCATCACTTTTTTGACATAGTTCTGCGTTTCTTTAAAAGGAGGAATGCCACCATATTTTGTCACACGGGAAGCCCCCGCATTGTATGCTGCTAAAGCTAGAGATGGATCATTATCGAATTTATCGAGCATTTGACGTAAATATTTGGCTCCTGCCATGATATTTTGTTCAGGGTCAAAGGCATTTGTGACACCTAAATACTGAGCTGTTTTTGGCATTAATTGCATTAAGCCCTGTGCTCCTGCATGGCTTACGACACTAGCATTAAAATTAGATTCTTGTTTGATTACAGCAGCGATTAGTTTATCAGGTACATTATACGTAGCTGCGGCCTTTTCAATGATTGAAGCGTATCTACTTGCTCCTGCCAGTGAGTTTGCATAAGCTGTCGAGCCAATAACATCATCAGAAACGTAGCTATCTAACTTTGTGCTAGATTGAGTGTTTGCTAATGCTGTATAAACAGATGCAGGTACATAGACTGAATTTGAGCCTTTATATAGTAACGATTGGATAGCCATATTTGACGTATTGCCAGGTACGTTAGCTAAATTACCAAGCTGACTCATAATATCTGATGTGTTTGAAGATGAACTCATACCGAGTAAACTAGACATTTTTGCACTACTAGCTGTTGTGGCATCGCCGAGCAATTCGCCAATCATATCAGAAAAGATAGAATTATTGTCTGTTAGAGCGTTCGATGATGAACTTTCAGTAGAACCTAGTGATTGTAGTGCTTGAATTTCGAGTAAAGTCTTTAGTGATTGGATATCCAAGTAGTTGGTCACTCCTTCTTTCGGCAGTTAAGCAATCATGATTGTTTTTTATGTGCTTGCAATGCTTTCATAAAGCGTGCAATTTTTTTATCTGTAACTTGTTTTTTTATACCATATTGTTGTAGAAATACGTCGAAGATTGCATTTCCTTTTATTACATCATTTGATTCATATTCTACCTCATAATCGTCACACTGCAAATAGAAAGAATGATCAAATACAAGAAGCCCGTCTTTGTAAGGAATTTCGACACGGTCCGTAGTGAGGGAACCAAATACTTCTAATGCATCTAAATGGACATTATATACGGCTAGTCTTTTTGCTACTTCTGGAGCAAAAAAGCCTTTACCATCAAGCATTTTCTTTGCCTGCTCTGCAGTCAATACATCAGTTGTTTCAAGGTGTTCATGTTCTGCTGATTTTTCTTTTAGGGTACATTCATAATAATTGTCGATTTGTCGAATACGGAGCCCGCTCTTTAAATTTCTAATCGCATGAAGCGGTGTGTCGAAATAATGATTTGTTTGACGATGAATTGCATTGTCGCTAATCTGGAAATCTTTCAATAATTGCTCATATTGTTGTTTTGTTAAGAGATTTTTAAATTCAATTTCAAGTTGTTGTGACATTGTTTTCACCTTACCTGTTTATTTTTTAGGATTAAGAAGGAACTGTTTCGCGCATCCTTTTGTTCAATATAATCGAAAACTACCACGTGGAAATACGCTTTTTTTATAGAGAAGTTTGTTAATGGTTTTCACAATTACACACTGCAACTATTTACCCCATATGCTAAAATAAGAGGAAGAGTAAGACGAAAAGGGGACCATCAAGTGCGTAAAATTTATACGATAGAATTATTTTATTTTGAAAACCAACAACTTCATTTTAGTTTAAACGACAATGAATTAAATTTACAGTTAAAGCCTGCAGCACAATTAATCGCAGATTCGGATGATTTTGCTTTTATCTATTTACTTGATGCAGGAGAGGACTATCATTACTTGCGTTTCCCTACAAGTAGTTGGGAGAATCTTGTACATATTTTACAAGCAAGGCAAAATCCAATGTTACAAGTAGGAGAAGAAGTGATGGAACTTGTAAACTTCTACGAGGAATTGGAAATGCTCGTGTATAATATTGAGGGAAATTACAATTATGGAGCAGAATTTGTTCAAGCAGTGGAACAACACTTCAAGGCAGTTCTCGCTGACTAAAAAGACAAAACGAACAGACGGTGTTCGTGTTCAATGCCGTGTGTCGGGAGGTTTTAGCGATGGGACAATGGGAGATCTTTTTAAGTCCTTATAAACAAGCAGTAGACGAGTTAAAGATAAAATTAAAAGGTATGCGTTCTCAATTTGGTATTGTAAATGCAAACTCACCAATTGAATTTGTAACAGGACGTGTAAAACCGCTAGCAAGTATATATGATAAAACGTTAGAAAAAGGACTAGCCTTTGAACCTTCAAAGCAACTAGGCGATGAACTTGGTGATATTGCAGGTGTTCGTATTATGTGTCAATTTGTAGACGATATCTCGACAGTGACTGAGCTGATACGACAGCGTAAAGATATGCGTGTAGTGGAAGAACGCGACTATATTACGCATAGCAAACCAAGTGGTTATCGCTCACACCATATGATTGTAGAATATCCAGTTGAGACCATACAGGGAAAAAAGGTTGTACTAGCAGAAATTCAAATACGTACACTAGCCATGAATTTCTGGGCATCAATTGAGCATTCTTTAAACTATAAATATAAAGGCATGTTCCCAGAAGAAATCAAAAATCGCCTACAGAGTGCAGCGGAGGCAGCTTTCCGATTAGATGAAGAAATGTCATCAATTCGTAGTGAAATCCAAGAAGCACAGGCTTACTTTAGTGAATACAAAGAAGCATCGAATCCTAATTTACTATCGGAGAAGGAGCGTGACGCGCAATGAAATTTTCCATTCAATCACGTAGAGATGCGCAGTCGAACGAATTAATGGAGTTAGCAAAAACGTATTTGCAGGATTTTGGATTAACGTATGATGAAGAAATGCCTGAAATTGTTGTATCTATTGGAGGAGATGGTACGCTATTGCACGCTTTCCATCGATATTCCCACTTATTAGATCAAGTTGCCTTTGTGGGTATCCATACAGGGCATTTAGGCTTTTATGCTGACTGGAAGCCATCTGAATTGGAAAAGTTGGTATTATCCATCGCCAAAAAAGACTTTAATGTCGTTGAGTATCCATTATTGGAAGTAAAAGTAGAACATCATAATACAGAATCAAATACGTATTTGGCGTTAAATGAGGCAACGGTGAAATCACCAGATGTGACACTTGTTATGGATGTGGAGTTAAATGGCAATCAGTTTGAACGTTTCCGTGGTGACGGTCTTTGTGTCTCAACGCCTTCTGGTAGTACAGCCTATAACAAAGCCCTCGGAGGAGCTATTATTCACCCGACATTAGCAGCACTGCAAATTACTGAAATTGCATCCATTAATAACCGGGTGTTCCGTACAGTTGGTTCACCACTTATTTTACCAGCACATCATCACTGTATATTACGTCCAGTTAATGAACAAAACTTTAATATGACAGTAGACCATCTGCAAGTCACTCAAGGTGATGTGAAGTCAATTGCATTTAATGTAGCAAATGAAAGAGTGCGTTTTGCACGTTTCCGACCATTCCCATTTTGGGAGCGAGTACATGAATCATTTGTGGCTAACGAATAACATGGATACACGGTATACATTAAGTTTTACAGCACAGAAAGATGGCCAGCTTTTACGAGAGGCATTAAGTGGATGGCACATTTCCAAACGCGCATTAACAGCCATTAAGTTTGAAGGTGGCTTACTAACAGTAAATGGCGTCGAACGTAATGTGCGCCACCCTCTGCAAATGGGCGATTGTGTTGAAGTAAAATTTCCACCAGAAGAAAAAAGTGAGGGACTTGTCGTTGAATATGGTGAGCTTATAATTGTCTACGAAGATGAAACAATCTTAGTGCTCGATAAGCCAGCACATCAAAGTACCATTCCGTCACGTGAGCATCCGACAAAAAGTATCGCAAATAATGTATGTGGCTATTTTGAGCACCTAGGTCTAGCCTCGACAGTTCATATTGTCACAAGGCTTGATCGTGATACGTCAGGCTTACTATGCATTGCCAAACATGCACATATCCATCACTTAACAGGACTTGCACAGCGAGTTGGGCAAGTGTCGCGCGAATACGAAGCTATTGTACATGGACATGTAATGGAGGATTGGCAGTCCATTATTGCGCCGATTGGACGTAAAGATACGAGTATTATTGAGCGTGAGGTGCGAAAAGATGGCCAGTTTGCCCACACAGACGTGTCAGTAAAACGGCGTTTCCACATTGAAGAGGAGCCGATGACACACATTCGATTAAAGCTTCATACAGGGCGGACACATCAAATTCGTGTGCATATGGCTTATCTTGGTCATCCACTTGTGGGAGACGAATTATACGGCGGAACACGACAATGGATAGATCGTCAGGCATTACATTGTGTTTCATTGTGTATGCAGCATCCTTTAACCAGAGAGATTTTGCACTTTACGAGTTCTTTAAATGGAGATATGCAACAGTTAATTGATAACAGTTAGACTAATTTATAGATGAAGAGATGGCTACTGGATAAAGTGAAATAATTAGGGAGATGTTCGCAAAAACGGGCATCTCCTTATCATTTTTTTGTACGATGTCCCGTTCTTAACAGCATATTTACAGAAAATAGAGCAATTGTAGGGTATAGTAGAGTAGAAAGTTTAGGTCAAAGAAAAAAAGAGTTTGCAGAAATAGTACAATACCTACTATTATATAAAAGGTAGATTTACGTCATTGTACGTACAAATGAATTTAATGCTCGGAAGGAGGGGACAAGCATGATAGAGGAAAGAAATGAAAAGGATGATGTGCAATTTGACGAAGCACATTTACGAAAAATGCTCGAGGGGCATGATATTGAAGCATTCCGTGATGAGTTTTTAGAGCTTCATCCATATGATCAGGCAACGTTTTATGAAAAGGTGGAACCTGATATAAGGAAAATCATCTATTCGTTCTTGTCTCCGACGGAAATGGCTGATATTTTTGAGGCAATTGAAATAGATGATGATGAATATAAAGCATATCTAGCAGAAATGGATCCGGCCTATGGGGCAGAAATGCTCTCGCATATGTATGCAGATGATGCGGCGGACGTTTTAAATGAGCTAGATACTAAACAACGTGAAAGCTATTTAGGCATGATGGATGAAGAAACGGCTGAAGAGATTAATGAGCTATTAAGCTATGATGAATATACGGCCGGTTCTATCATGACGACTGAATATGTAGCTATACCGGAAAATTCAACAGTACGTTCAGCAATGGCTATTTTACGTAAAGAGGCACCGAATGCTGAAACAATTTATTATATCTTTGTTGTAGATGAAGCGCATCGCCTCACAGGCGTCATTTCACTGCGTGATTTAATTATTGCTAATGAGGACACACTAATTCGTTCCATTATGAATGAACGTGTTGTCATGGTGCATGTTGGCGATGACCAAGAAGCGGTTGCGCAAATCATGAAGGATTATAATTTCCTAGCTACACCAGTTATTGATAATAAGGGCGAGCTACAGGGGATTATTACGGTTGATGATATTATCGACGTCATCGATGAGGAAGCGTCAGAGGACTATTCTAAATTAGCTGGTATCTCTGATATGGATAAATTTGATACGAGCTCTTGGCAAGCAGCAAAAAAACGGTTACCATGGCTTGTCATTTTGTTGTTTTTAGGAATGCTGACTGCAAATTTAATGGGGCAATTTGAAGATACATTAGATAAGGTAGCGTTACTTGCTGTATTTATCCCTCTTATTTCAGGTACTTCAGGGAATAGTGGTACACAGGCATTAGCCGTAGCTATTAGAGGGATTGCGACAGGGGACGTCGAAGAACATAGCAAGTTGAAGTTGCTAATTCGTGAGGCTGGCACTGGCCTCATGACAGGTATTGTTTGTGGATTGATAGTTATCGGTGTTGTTTATTTTTGGAAGCATGAGCTTATTCTTGGCATGCTTGTAGGTGCAGCAATTTGCGGTTCGATTTTAGTGGCAACCCTTGCAGGATCATTTATTCCATTACTGATGCATCGCATGAAAATTGATCCAGCTGTTGCATCTGGTCCATTTATTACAACATTGAATGATATTACGAGTATTTTAATTTACTTAGGATTAGCAACAATGTTTTTAAGTCAGATAGGCTAAGAACCTATTCCTTTCTTTTTGCATATTGTATGGAAAAAAGGGAAGTGAAAATGGTGGATCGAGAGCCACGTTTGTTTATTAAATCACCAACTTATTTTTTAAATATTTCCAAAATGCTGCATGAACTTGATTTAGAGGATGAGTTGGATGAAAGTACGTCAGTGTATATTAGGGACCAATATGGCGATGAGCCCGACATGCTAGAAAAAGAGATTCAGAAAGACGTACAAATCGATGAATACGTACTTAAACAACTCCAATTTTTAGAAAAACCATTTCGACAAAAGGTATATCAACCATTATTAATAACTTTAAAAGATGGTAGAAAACTTAGTGGAACTGCATCTGATTTACAGATTGATTCATTGATGCTTAGTTCTGTAGAGTTAAAAACACAAGAGATTATACTTTTTGAGGATATTCAAGAAATATTATGGCGCGGAAAAAACTTGCCAACTTTATAAAAAAGTGTACAGCAGAGGATGCTGTACACTTTTTTTTATGTGTAGTGTGTCAAAGGAGGAAAGAATTAATTACAAATCCCTAAGTCAACATCAGCAATACATTGTACTGCGCAGAAACAAGATAAATCTACCGTAATACAGCTGTCAGTAGAATTCCAATCGTCTACTTTACAAATTTTCTTCATATTAACGCAACAGCCGTCACGACTTAATAAGTCTACAGTGCTTTCGCTAGAATCGAATGTGCATAAAGGTTCTAAAACGCGTAAAGTAGCGCAGCACTCATCAAACATATCTTCTACACGGAAAAATACAGATGTACATATACATGGATCTGCTGAAGGTGAGCTAAAGAAAGCTTTGAATGGAGTACCGTCTTTTGTAATTAACATAAATACACGAGTATCTGCTGCTGAACGTGCAGGACTAACGATGCCACCAAGTGGCTCTAAGAAACAGTTTGATGTACATGGTGAACACTCATCTTGTACCGCTTGATTTTGAATATCTAAAATTGCGCGTACTACGTCACAAACGCAACCTGCTGAATGGATAGGGCTAATAGGATTTGTTGGTTTACCACAACCCATATTGTCACCTCCTTTCCTTGTTACTACTCCTACAATATGTACTTTTGTAATATGGACTCGGGCTTTTGTATATATCTTCGAATGAATAGTTTTTTTTATGTGTGGTGAAACTGTAATGAAAAGGAGGGTAAATACTTGAGGTTATTAGGGATGATGCTACCGATAGTGGTCTGTATGGCACTACTTAGTGGTTGCACAGATAAAGAAAAATTTATTGTTTATGGTTCGCCTAAAAATGAAGAAGAAGTTGAGGCGGTTTTAAAAGAGGAAAAATTTATTGAAAGAACAACGGTTATACAATATGACGGTAAAATGCTTGTTGCCGTGCAATTTAAACCGTGGGATAAGTGGAAAAAAGCCAAATTAGAAAAGAAGTTACAAAAGAAATTTGATAAAAAATATCCAAACGATGAAGTATTTGTCTCGGCTGATTACAAAATTTTTTATGAAGCCAATAAAATAAATAAAGACCAACTTGAAGATAATAAGCTAAGCGATAAAATCACAGAACTGAAAAAGCTAGCACAGGAGGAGACATAATGGAAAAAGAGCAATATCAACAGTTAGAACAAAGTGTAACACCAAAGCCAACTTACTTCAAAAATATTGCAAAGGCATTTTTTGTAGGAGGCATTATTTGTACAATCGGACAAGCTGTTTCTCTTTTTTATATTATTTTCTTTGATTTTACAGAAGCAACAGCAGGTAACCCAACGGTTTCAACAATGGTATTTTTTGCAATGATTTTAACGGGCTTTGGCATATACAAAAAAATTGGTCAATTTGGAGGAGCAGGATCGGCAGTACCTGTTACCGGATTTGGTAACGCTGTTATCTCAGCGGCAATTGAACATAAATCTGAGGGACTGGTACTGGGTGTAGGTGGAAATCTCTTCAAATTAGCGGGATCAGTAGTATTATTCGGTGTTGTTTCAGCATTTTTCGTTGCGCTCATTAAATACATTCTTGTGACGTTAGGGGTGGTGTCATGGTAATTGTCTTTCAATCGAAACCGTCTTTATTAGCAGGTGGTGTGGTAGCAGGGCCGTTGGAAAATCGTAGTATTTTCAGTCAATATTTTGATACCATTTACGATGATGAGCGCTGGCAAATGGACACAAATGAACAAGGCCATCGAAAGATGATTCAAGAAGCTTGCGAAATTTTGATGAAAAAGTCAGGCGTGAAAAACTTAGAAATTGATTTCTTTTTGGGGGGCGATTTAGTCAATCAAATGACGCCTACCAATTTTGCTGCAAGAGAACTAGCCATCTCATTTATTGGATTATTCTCCGCATGTGCCACTTCTGTTTCATCCGTAATTGTTGCAAGTCTTTTAACTGAATTAGGTGCATCTAACTTATCGATTGCTGGAGCATCCAGTCAACATAATGCCATTGAGCGACAGTTTCGATATCCCGTCAATTATGGGGCACAGAAGCCTCAGACTGCGCAATGGACTGTAACAGCCGCTGGTTTCGCACTGGTTGGTAAACATCGAGAAGAATGCCCATGTATTGAAGCAGCAACGATTGGTAAGGTCATTGATTATGGAATGGATGATCCGTTCCATATGGGTGCAGCGATGGCACCGGCTGCCTTTCAAACAATTCAATCTCATTTAGAGCAACGTAATCAAAAATTTCATCATTATGACTTAATTTTAACGGGTGATTTAGGTCAGCTCGGATTAAAGCTTCTGAAAGGGATGTTAGTAGAAAATGGCGTGAAAAAAGAAGAATTAACACTTCTACGCGATGCTGGAGCAGAATTTTATGGACAAGATGAGGCATTCCAATCAGGAGCAAGTGGAGCAGGCTGTTCAGCAGCTGTTTTTTTTAGTTATATAATTCAACAGTTGCGAGCGGGAAGCTATAAACGAGTGCTTCTTGTGGCAACAGGTGCATTATTGTCTCCACTTTCTTATCAACAGGGAGAGACAATTCCATGTACAGCACATGCAATTGAAATTACAATGAAATGAGGCAAAATCTATGGTTATGACATTTGTATTTGCTTTTATCGTTGGCGGCATTATTTGTGTCATCGGACAATTATTAATGGATGTTGGCAATTTAACGCCAGCACATACGTTAAGTACGTTAGTCGTCGCAGGTGCAATTTTGGATGGGATGGGTTTGTATGAGCCTCTCATTCATTTTGCAGGTGCAGGTGCAACCGTGCCAATCACATCATTTGGTAACTCCTTAACGCACGGTGCATTGGCTGAAGCCGAAAAGCATGGTCTTGTTGGTGTATTAACAGGGATGTTTGAAGTGACAAGTTCAGGTATAAGTGCAGCAATTGTCTTTGGATTCATTGGCGCATTAATTTTTAAACCAAAAGGAAATGTTGACTAGACGAATACCCCTCTCTTATTTACAACTATACATATTATAGGTTGTAGAAGGGAGGGGTGCTTTTATGGGATACCAAGGCTGGTGCGCACAACCGTATGGAAATAATGTTGCAGGTGCAAATAGCTGGAACAATAATTATTGCGGAGGCAGTAACAATTATGGCTATGGCTCAACGTTTGTGCTGATTGTTGTCCTTTTCATTCTTCTAATTATTGTCGGCGCTACTTTCGTTAGTTATTAACTTAGTTTACATGATCATTTTCTAAGTGTTGATATGATTTTTAGGCTTTAGCTTTTTCAGCGAGTCACTAAAACAAGCTGAAATTGGTTAAAGCCTCCAACAGTTGTCAAAAATGTGTCGTGCGCGATAGCAAAGAATGCATTTTTGATAATTACGTTGAGGTGGAATTGATAGGAGGGGGAACATGCATCGCTCGTTTTTTAATTCTATTGAACAAAAAACAGGTGTATCGATGGATGAAATCTTCGCATTAGCAAATGCAATTCAACATGCAGATTTTACAAATGAAAAACAAGTTAGAAAAGTCGTACGCCGTGTAGCAAAAGTGTCCAATAGACAAATCACACAAGAACTCGAAGATAAATTAGTGCAATCTATTATTCAAGATGGCTCTTCACTAGATTTGGATAAGATTACTAGAATGATGAAATAACATGGCATGTCCATCACAGGGAAACATCCCGTTAAGTATGGAGCTGGCTTGCTTAAGTGCTTATTCAAACAATAATCGAAAATTAAAGCATTTAAGCAGTCACATAAAAAGGTGTTACGACCATGCATTAGCATTTTCGTAACACCTATTCATCTTCATTCTGAGAACCATCTATAGATGGTTCTTTCTAAGAAGGCCATTTGTGAGTACAACATCATGATGAACTAAAGCCTATGACAGATGTCGTGGATTTTAACAGGGATGAATTGTGTTACATAATTCAAAATCCGAACGCAAATATGTCTAGGCATATTCGATTAAATACTTTTTTCCATAGCACGATGAGGAATACCAGCATCCATAAATTCTGGAGACGTTACTGTGTAACCAAGTTTTTCATAAAAAGGAATAGCATAGCTTTGTGCATGAAGTTTCAATTTCTTCTTATTTATAGAGATGGCGTGCTTCTCCATTTCTTGCATGATTAGCGCACCTAGTTTTTTGCCACGCTGTGTTTGTAGAATACATACACGTTCAATTTTTGCTGTGTCATTTTCTACACCACGAAGACGTGCAGCGCCGACAGGCTCATGATTTTCATACATAATGAAATGCGTCGCAGTTGCATCCTCAGCATCACATTCTAGATGAAGAGGCACACCTTGTTCCTCTACAAATACTTTTTTGCGGACAGTGAATGCATCATCATGTTCTTTCTGTGTATCAACAATCTTAACAGTATACAAAGGTCATTCAGCTCCAGTCAGTCGGAATGTTTCGTAAGTTGTCCAGGAGCCGTCCTCCAATTGGTATAATAAATGAAAGCGATCAATCGTGTCTTTCTCGTCGACACCTATCATACGTAATTGGCCAAAGATGTCATCGTGCTCAGAGTCAGTCATTTTTTGTGCAATCGTAATATGCGGTACGAAGACATGTTTAGTATCGCCAAAAGATATTTTTTCTTCTAGAACATTATGGAATGTTACTAATTGTTCTGTTGGTTCAATGCGGAAATAAATTGCATTGGTTGTTGGGAAAAACGAACTTATGCGTGATGCATAAATGTTTAAAGGTGCATATTTCGCAGCGATTTCATCTAATTGCTTAACGATGGATTGAATATCCTCTTCCGTTGCATCAAAGCTGTCCTTTAATGTCATATGCGGTGTAATTTTTGCATAATGCGGATCGTAACGCTTGCGATACATATTCGCTAAGTCTTGTAATTTTTTTGATGGAAATGCCACAATTCCGTACTTCATAGTCCATTACCTCCCTAAAATAAACAATTTTTCTATCTAAGTATAACAGAAATTTCGTATTTCGTAATTTGAATCGCCTAATATTAATTGAAATTTTCAATTAATGCTCGACGAAGGTCGGGTTTCCAATATTTCCATGTATGATTGCCATCAAACTCGTCATAAAATGTAGAAAAGCCTTTACTTATCATTAGATTATGCAATTGGCGATTCGGAGTTAAAAAATCCTTGACTGTTTTATCTGTTGTGATGACTTTATCTTCTTTTTTACCAATGATATGATAAATGGAAATCGCTCCTGGATCTTTGAAATTTTCAACAGCTTTCAGTACATCTTCATCGACAAGTGGTGATTGTAAAATGACTTTTCCAAAAATGCTTGGGTATTTTAGAGCTGCCATTAAAGAAGCGGTTGCAGCCATCGAGTCACCGATTACAGCGCGGCTCATCCCCATTTGGTAGGTTGCATATTCTTCATCTAAATAGGGCACAAGCTCATGAGCTAAAAAACGCAGATAAGCTTCATGCTGTTCACCGCTTGGCAAATATTTGTGACGTCGATCTTTTATATCTTTGTATGGAACGAATACAATAATTAAATTTTCGATTTCATAGTCATCAATAAGTTCATCAGCTAGTTTTGTAATCCCTCCAAGTTGAAAGTAATCTTTGCCGTCTGATGCAATTAATATATTATATTTATATAGCGGAGAATAATTTGCAGGGACATAAATATAAAGCTGTAATTCCTCACGTAATGCTTCACTATAAAACTTTAAATCCTGAACTGTTCCCTTATCCAACGATGACACTCCTTCATGTAGTTTGTAACAAAATTGTATCATATTACGTAAGTAAAGGTATAATAGATTGGGCTAGCCTTGTACTAGCAATAAAAATGGAAATGAGGGTAAGAATATGCATGATAAAAGTATTCGCGTGCATTCCGAAGAAGTAGCGAAAGCAGCTTTAGGTGCGCTAGTTCGTCGGGGTGTGACGCTTGAGGACATTGCTAAAATTGTTTATGAAATGCAAAAATCTTATAATGATGGCTTGACATTAGAGCATTGTGTTCATTCTGTTGAGCGTGTGCTGCGTAAACGTGAAGTCCAACATGCGGTCTTAGTAGGAATAGAATTAGATGAACTTGCAGAGAAAAAGTTATTGTCATCGCCACTACAACAAATTATTGAATCTGATGAAGGTTTATTCGGAGTTGATGAAACAATTGCCCTTGGATCTGTTTTTACATATGGTAGCATAGCTGTAACAACTTTCGGTCACTTAGACAAACAAAAAATTGGCATTATTAAAAAGCTCGACACGGAACCTGGGCAGCATGTGAATACATTTTTAGATGATTTAGTTGCAAGTATTGCGGCTTCAGCAGCTTCACGCATTGCACACCGCATGCGTGACTTGGAAGAAGAAGGCGAAACATTTGCGGATATTGAGCCTGAAGAGCTCGGACCAAAACCAAAACCCCATAATGAAATTTAGTCTTTTCAAAAGAACTCTCAAAAACAGATGAACGTTGCACAAAGATGTAAATAACAAGAGTTTCTTCTATTTAAAAAAGAGCCTCCCAATTAACTTGGGATGGCTCTGTTTTTTTATTTTGTATCGTTATATGCGTTTAAAAATTCTTTTACTTTTTCACTGTCGGCTTCAAGTTTTAATCCTGTGTTTACGAGTGGAGAAACGGTTGAAACAGCAGGCTTTTTATTGCCTTGGTAGTAACTGATGAACTCATCTTGATTAATCGAATAAAGAATGGCTTTACGTAAATCAGCTGATTTAGATAATGCACGACCAGATGTGTTCATTTGTAAGTATGTGACAGCGTTACTATCTGCCGTGTTTAATGTTAGTTTGGCATCAGATTTTACGATATCAAGCTTCGTTTCTGGTACTGCTTGTAATACGTGGATCTCACCGTTACGTAAGGCTGATACAGCACTATCATTATCTGCAATAAATCGAACGTTGACTTTAGCAATCTTTGGTTCATACTCACTACCTACGCGATAGGCAGGGTTTTTTAGGAATTGTGCTTCATAATCATTCTTTTGAACAAGAATGTATGGGCCACTAGCAAATAGTTGGTTATTGTATGTTGCAGAACCTTCAGTAATTGTTGCTTGATCACCGTATGCAATATCTTTATTTGGATTATAGTTTGCTACATCATATGTGTTAATACTTGTTACTTGTTTTTCAGACACGATACCACCAGATTGATGTGCTAAGTAGTTTAATACTTGCGGGAATGGTGTTGGTGTTGTAATTTTCACCACTTGGTAAGCACCAATTGCATTATTCACGGCACCTTTATCCTTAGCTAATTGAGCTACAGTAGCAGGTAAATTTTGAGATAATGCATCTAAAATCGATTTGTCTGAGCCTGCCACTTTTTTATTTTGTAGTTCTGTTAAGTCTGTTACAGCCTCAACAGTCTCAATGTTTTCATGAATGCTATAAGTACGATGGTCTGGTACTGATTTTGAATCTTTTGCGCGATTTAATGAGAATACTACATCCTCAGCCGAAACTAATTCACCAGTATCCACAGCAGCCCCGTCCTTGATGGCTGCAAAATGAATATCATCACGTAACATAAAGTAGTATTCTTGATTTCCTTCAGCAATGGCATGGTTATAGGATAAAGAGCCATCTGAAACAACTTCATCCGTATCCGTTAAGTTGACAAGTCGAACATACATATTTGTATTAAGTGTATTAATAGAACCATCATTGCCTTTGATTGGATCAAGAGATGTTAATGAATCAAGTGTTTGATGTAAAATTAAAGTTTCTGTTGAATTTAATGAGGCATCATTAAATTCAATGTTCTCCCATACTTGGGCACGTGATTTCGGTAAAAGTACAGATTTTGGATTGACTAAGTCAGAATATATCCCTTGATATTTGTTGGAAATGTATAGCGGTGCAATATGCGCTTGATCGAATACCAATCGTTCTTCAAGTTCTTTATATTTGGTTACTGCTTCATCGCCCGTTAAAGTACTTGCTTCATCAATTAAAGCATCTAAAGTTGAATCAGCTACGACACTATAGTCACCGCCAGTTTTGAATAAACCCCGTACAGCATAATCAGGATTTCCAGTCACTGTCGTCCAGCTAGAAAGTGCAATATCATAGTTGCCAGCTTCTTTTTGTGCTGAAAACGATCCATAATCCGGTTGAATATTTAGCTTAACATCAAAGCCGTTTTTTACTAGTTGATCACGTACGATATTCATATCTTCTTCTGCTGCAGCCATACCTAATAATTCAATTGTCGAGTTTCCGTCATCTTTAGAGTTTTTACCACCCTCTACTTCTGTCTTTGTTTGTACACAGCCTGCTAATGCTAAAACTGCAATGACTAAAAATAACAGTAATTTCTTCATATTAAGAACCTCCGATTTTTTTAATTTGTTTTTGGATCTAAAGCATCTCGTAAACCATCACCTAAGAAGTTAAAGGACAGGACGAGCAGCATAATACAAAGACCTGGGAAAATAGCAACATAGGAATGTGTTTCCAGGTACGTACTACCAACTTTCAAAATGTTACCCCATTCAGGAATGTGCGGCTCAATACCGAGCCCTAAAAAACTTAAGCTACTTGTAGAAATCACTGCACCACCAATTGTTAATGTGGCTTTGACAATCATCGGTGCTAAAGAGTTCGGAACAATATGTTTAAAGATAACCGCTGCATCAGAAGCCCCAAGAGCCCTAGCTGATTCAACGAATTCATAATTCGAAAGCTGCATCACATTTGCCCGCATAGTACGTGCATATGTAGGGATAGCCCCAACGCTGAGTGCAATGATTAAATTAATGGTATTTGCACCAAAAGCGGCAATAATGGCAATGGCTAGTAGTATGCCAGGGATCGCATATAAAATATCCAGACTGCGCATGATGATGTTATCTGTTGATCTCCCATAATATCCGGAAACTGCACCGAGAGCGCCACCAACTAATGCTGGAATGATTGTTGAGAAAAATCCGACAATTAACGAAATTTGAGCACCAAAAACGATGCGAGAAAATAAGTCACGCCCGTAATTATCAGTCCCAAGGGGATACTGTAATGATGGTGTTTGTAACAATGCACCATAGTTATTTTTAGTTGCAAAGTCGTAATCGAACGTCCAAGAACTTGTCACAGATAGTGAAAAAATAAGGATGATGAAAAATAATCCGAATATCGCCATTGTATTACATATAATTTTTTGCCACATTTTTTGCCATTTTACAATGGCTGATGGATTTGCTTTTCTAGTCTTTTGAATGAGGCTAAATCCTAACAAAGTTGCAAATAAATTACCTGTAACAGTGGCAATGAGAAGCAAGATACCAGGCACCATCATCCATTTAGGGGCTTCCGTTGCTGTAACGAATTTTGTACAAAGGAATAACATCAAGATATAAAAAATAGCAAGTAGTAAAAATAACCCCATTGCGACGACAAATGTATCGGTAACATAGGATTTAAATAAATTCAAAGCTGAAATACCAATAATAAACAGCTGGGTAATAAATGCATAGGCTGCAAAAGTATATTCAGCTGTCTTTGTTTTTGACACGAGCATAAAAGCGAAGGAGACTGAGAAAATATTGCCTGAAGCAATAGTCAGTAGCAATGGATAACCAAGTAAGCGCGTTCTTTGTTGTATATCACCATGCTTTGCTAAATCACTCTTTATTCGTAATGTGAGGAAGCCAACATAAACTGTCGTTAGTAAATAAACAAAGAACAAAAGTAATATGATTGGTCGCCAACTTTGACTAGAAAAATTGTAGCTGTAAGCTAGAAATAATAAAGAAAATAGTAAGGAAAAGACAAAGGTAAAATGTGCATTGACATATTCCTGTGTAATTTTCAAAAGTAGTTTGACATGTATGATAGTTTTCACAGGTGATCCCCCTTTAAGACTTCTTCATTTTCGAGCGAATACGTGGATCGAAAAAGGCATACAGAATATCGATCAACAAATTGACAATCGAAATGGTAATGGCAATATAGACAACGCCACCGAGGATAGCTGGAATATCAGGTATGAATTGTTTATCAACAATATAGCTGCCAATTCCACTAATATTGAAAACCTTCTCCGTAACAGAAGCGCCTCCTAACATTCCTCCAAAGAGAAGTCCAATCACCGTGATAATAGGAATCATGGCATTACGTATTGCGTGCTTTGTAATAACTTTATATTCATTTAAACCCTTTGCTTTAGCAGTAATAATATAATCTTCATGAATAACTTCGAGCATACTTGATCTTGTCATCCGGGCAATAGATGCCGTTATTGAAGTACCCAAGACAACGACAGGCATCAATAGTGATAACCAATTTTGTGGATTATACGTGGCTGGTAACCATTGTAGTTTTAACGCGAAAGTTAAGATGAATAGTAAGCCTTGCCAAAAACTTGGGATCGATAAGCCAATTAGGGCAATAAACATGAATGTGTAATCTAAGTATGAATTTGGGCGGACTGCTGAAATAATGCCAACAGGAATCGCAATGGCAATGGCCATTAGCAGTGATAATAGAGCAATTTCAAGTGTGACAGGGAATTTATTGGCAATGCTATGTGTAATATCTTCTTTGCCAGCAAATGATGTGCCCAAATCAAATGTGAATAGACCAGAAAGCGCATGCCATAATTGTGATAAATAGGGTTGATCTAAGCCATAAATACGATTAAAGTTAGCAACTTGATCGGGAGTTGCCTCGACGCCGAGTAAGTTTCTTGCTGGATCAAACGGCGACAAATATAAAATCGTAAAAACGAGTGTTGCAACACCAACGATAACGATGAAGCTTTGTAATATCCGTTCAATAATAAATTGTAGAAATGGATTCGCAAACAATAGTAGTAATACATAAAATAACACTGCTGGTATAAACGTGATTGCTACAAATTTTTGTTTTTTCAGCTGCTGCCCCAAAAACTGTAAATAGGATGAATCATAGAGGCCTTCATTGGCTAAATCTTTCTCTACAATTCGGTTAAGCTTTGCATCTGCTAAAGAAGTAGCTACTGTTTGTACCTGTTGTTCAGATATAGGATCATTGAAAAAGCGAGCCTTGGCCTGTTCTTGTTCTGCAAATGCAGACTGCCACTGTCCGTAAGATCCATTTACTTTATAAAACTGACATTGTTGCTCAAATCGTTGCTTGTATATGTGTGAATTTTTGCTTTTTCGATAAAAGAAATATGTAAATGGATGGATCAAGACACTAAAAAGAAAAAGTAGCAACGTGTAGTGTCGATGATGCAATAATTTTTGATAAACCGTAAAAAAGAATACATGTTCCTTTGTTGATGAATGATTTTTTGACATAACCATGCATTTCCTCCAAACGTAAATGACATAACAAGTATTATATTGTATAATTCCTATCAGTATTGTAAAGTATGGATTATACTTGGTATTAAGTCAATCATAAAATTTAAAAAAGGATGGATTGAATGAGTGAAAAGCTTTTAGAAATCAACAATCTTCGTGTGTCCTTTATTACTGGGGAGACAGAATTTGAAGCAGTAAAAGGTGTTAGCTTTCATGTAAATAAAGGTGAAACCCTCGGAATAGTAGGAGAGTCAGGAAGCGGAAAAAGTGTAACAGCTCGTTCAATTATGCGCTTACTTCCTTCACCACCTTCATTTCTAAAATCAGGCGAGATTGTGTTTCAACAACAAGAGCTTACTGCCTTAAACGAAAAGCAGATGGAAGCAATACGTGGGCAAGATATAAGTATGATTTTTCAAGACCCGATGACATCTACAAATCCTACTATCCGAGTAGGCGAACAAGTAGCAGAAAGTTTAAGAAAGCACCAATCACTTTCAAAAACAGATGCTTACAAGCAAACGATTGAATTATTAAAGCTTGTAGGGATTCGAGATGCAGAACAACGTTATAAACAATACCCTCATGAATTTTCAGGTGGTATGCGTCAACGGGTTATGATTGCTATGGCCTTAGCATGTAATCCATCTTTGCTGATTGCAGATGAACCCACAACCGCACTTGATGTGACAATCCAAGCGCAAATATTAAAATTAATGCGTGACATGCAAAATAAAATGGGTACATCAATTATTTTAATTACGCATGATTTAGGTGTTGTTGCAGGTATGTGTGATCGAATCATTGTTATGAAAGAAGGCGAGATTGTTGAGCAAGGTACTACCGAAGAAATTTTTACGAATGCTCAGCATCCCTATACAAAAAAACTACTGAATGCTTTACCAAAATTACATGAGAAGAAACAGCCTAAGCCATTATCAAATTTATTGGCAGGCATAGATGCAACGATACCATTAATTGCAGTAGAGCATCTTTCAAAGGAATTTGAATTGGGACGTGGTCAAACAGTAAAGGCGGTTAATGATTTATCATTTCATATTTACCCAGGTGAAACGTTAGGGCTTGTAGGAGAATCAGGTTCAGGTAAATCGACTACGGGACGTACGATTTTGCAGCTACATCAGCCTACAAATGGTGAGGTTTTGTATCAGGGAGTACCAATTACGAGGCTAACAGCAAAGCAATTGAAAGCAATGCGTCGCCATATGCAGATTATTTTCCAAGACCCGTATTCTTCTTTAAATCCTCGAAAAAAAATAGTAGATATTGTTGGAGAGGCATTAGATATTCATAAACTTGTGAAAACAAATGAAGAACGCCAACAGCGCGTTGAACATTTACTTGAACTTGTGGGCTTAAACAAAGAACATGCAATGCGTTATCCACATGAGTTTTCTGGTGGTCAACGCCAACGTATTGGTATTGCAAGAGCATTGGCTGTTGAACCGAATTTTATCGTTTGTGATGAACCACTATCTGCGCTAGATGTTTCGATTCAAAAGCAAATTGTCGATTTATTAAAGGATTTACAGCAGCGTCTGGGTCTGACTTACTTATTCATTGCGCATGATTTATCTATGGTTAAGCATATAAGCGATCGTGTGGCTGTCATGTACGGTGGGAAAATTGTTGAGCTTGCTGAAAGTGAAGAGCTATACACGAATCCGCAACATCCATATACTCGCGCATTGTTGCAAGCGATTCCAGTTCCAGACCCAGCAATAGAAAAACGAAAATATGCTGTTTCAGAAAATGAGGAACTACAAGTCCAATATGATGTAGAAAATAGTGAACTCGTTGAAGTTTTACCTAATCATTGGGTTGCAGTAACATCTACATAACTTGAATGTAATAGCTTGATATTTTACAATAGAAACAACGTGAAACTTTTTTCAATCAGCGGGGGCTTTTACTATCCACGCAGTTGTTCAGTTGAACGTATCAGACTTTTACAGTGCTCAGCTGTGAACTTCAGTTTAAGCATGCAATATAGAGGCCACTTGTTAAAGTGTGATAATGGCGAATAGTTGTGAGGGAACTACTCAAGACATAAAAACGTTAATAACGAGTGGTACAATCATTGTGGCTGTTGCTTTGTATATGATTTTTGGCAGAACACCAGCGAAGATAAGGATACTGCTACTTCTGAGCAACAAGGCATTATTACAATTGAAGCGGTTGAAGAAAAGACCGGAGATGATCGCTTTAATGTAGAGTGTAGAGTATATAAAAGCTTATGACGGGTTATCACTATAAAACTGTACAGTAAAATTTTGTACACATTAAGATCGCAAAGTGTTGATATTACTGTAATTTCATGTAGGTCTTCAAAATATAGGTGTACACAATAAAATTTAGTTAATTATAGATTAATGTCATATCTTGATTAACTATGTTTGTATAAAAGTGTACATATTTAGCTGATATAAAATAATGATATATCAAGCTGTGATGTATAAATATTGCTTAATAATAAAGGTATTATGATCTTCGGTTTTTGGACTGAAGATTTTTTTATGTGTAAGGTAATAATTAAATTATTATTGAAAATTCTTAGTAGAAAATAAATCAAATTCATTGTGATATTAATATATTGATAATAGACTTAAATAAGATATTAATGAATGCTAGAAGAGAGGTACGGAAAATGAGTGACAAAGATATTAAGACGCTAATTACAAGTGGAACAATTATTTTAGCTTTTGTATTATATTTGATATTCAAATAAATTTAAGATCTTCAGTTTTAATTTAACTGAGGATTTTTAGTTTTATAAAGGGATATAAATTAGAAAGTAGGGTTTACTTTTGAAGAAAATTATTTTTGCTTTATTCATTTCTACATTGGTTCTGAGTGCATGCACAGAAGAAACTAGTACGAATATTATTGAGAATGAAGATATAGAAGGTCTTATATCATCAACGATAGAAAATGCTGAGAAACACGATGTAAGTAAGTTTGAAGAATATGAGCTAGAAAGTGTAATTGACGGTGATACAATAAGAATAAAATATAACGGCAGCTCTGAAAAAGTTCGTTTTTTACTTGTTGATAGCCCTGAAACTAATCATGAGACATTAGGAGAGCAACCGTACGGACCAGAAGCTAAAGAATTTACTAAGCAACTATTAGCTGGTCAAGATACAGTATATTTAGAATTTGACGTTTCGTATCGTGATAAATATAAAAGACTACTTGCCTATATTTATACCAAAGAGGGTATAAGTGTTCAAGAGCAGTTATTGAAAAATGGATTAGCACGTGTTGCTTATATATATGCTCCAAATACGAAGCACGTAGATTGGTTTAAATCGATTCAAAAAACTGCACAACAGTCAGCTATTGGTATTTGGTCAGTTGAAGACTATGTAACGAATCGTGGATACGACAAGGATGCTTATTATGTTACTACAGAAAAAAATAAAGATGATAAGAAAACAGAAAATGATAAATCTATTACTAATAATAACAGTTGTGTAATTAAAGGTAATATCAATTCAAAAGGAAATAAAATTTATCATATGCCTGGTCAACGTGATTATGACAATACAATAGCTGAAGAAATGTTCTGCACTGAAGAAGAGGCAGAGGATGGTGGATTTCTCCCAGCAAAACAATAAAATAATTCCAATTTCCTATCTCCTATCTCTATAAAGAAGGGATTTCGGTTTTTCTTGTGGATTAAGAACCTATTAAGTGATAATAAAGTTATTCCATTAAAGGGCATTTCAAGGCCAAATGACGGATTGTAGCTTTGTAAAAAAGATTGATAATTTGTAATAAAGTTTGATAAAAATCATCTCTTTAGTTATTCTTTGAGATGATTTTTTTATTGGACATTTATGTTAAAACTGATATTTATCTTGTGAAGAATTGTAC